>JAYVUJ010000116.1:0-7645 GCA_043788035.1 Ferruginibacter sp.
TTGGTAATTCATAATGGCATCCATAGAGCTTAACAAAGTATGCTGCCGTTGTTTTATAGCATCTATAAACCATTTGGCCGCATCAATTTTTTGTTTAATGAAAAGCACGGCTTCTTTTTGGCGCTTATCTTTTTTTGTGCCTTTATCATAATCTTTGAGCATATCGCGGTAGCCTTCGCTGATGCGCAAATCTGGCGCATTCCTGCTGTTCAATGTAAGCTCTAATTTGCCTGCATTGTTTATAATAAAAAAGTCAGGTATCACGTAGCCTTCGCCTTTGCCAGTTTCGCCAATATTGCCGCCGGGCTTAGGGTTTAACTTTATTATCTGGTTAATGATCTCTCTAAGCTGGTCGTCGGTTATATTTAGCCCGCGCTGAATTTTTTCGTAATGTTTTTTTGTAAATTCTTCAAAATATTTATCCAGTACTTTAATGGCCATTTCTACATGCCTGCCCTGGTGTACATTTCTTTCCAATTGTATCAGCAGGCACTCTTGTAAGTTTCGGGCGCATACGCCTGGCGGGTCAAATTGCTGTATCTGCAAAACAAGCATGCTTATCTCTTCTTCATCGGTAATAATATTTTGCCTAAAAGCAAGGTCATCTACAATGGCGCTGATATCACGGCGCAGGTAACCATCATCATCCAGGTTGCCGATTATTTGTTCGGCTACGGCTTGTTTGTGGTCATCCAGGCTTAGCTGCCCTAACTGTTCCAGCATCAATTCGTTAAAACCGGTTTCTACTTTATGCGGTATTACTTTACTATCATCCTGTTCGGGATAATTCTCGTCCCGCATCTTGTAATCCGCAATATCATCATCGCCATCCTGTACGTAATCGCTTATGTCTATATTTTCATATTCATCTTGGCTGCCATCAGGTTCAAAATCATCAGCTGGTGTTTCAAACTCTTCTGTAACATCATTTTCAAATTCTTCGGCTTCTTCTTCCTCTCCCGTTTCCAACGCAGGATTTTCTTCCAGCTCTTCCTTAATGCGTTCTTCTAATTGGGCTGTTGGCACCTGTAGCAATTTCATTAGCTGAATTTGCTGTGGGGATAATTTTTGTAATTGCCTTTGGTATAGTCCTTGACTTAATGCCATAAAAATAATTTTCTAATGTCCTAAAATTGATTTCAGGTTTTATTATATCGATTTTAAGTTTTAGATATTTTGTTGAACAAACAGCTATTTCCATTCAAGCATACCTGTGCTACTGGCTTTTATAAAAAATACCGGTTAACAACTATTATTAAGGCTTAGCATCATTGCAGATTATTCTATAATAAGGCAAAATATATAAAGCGTAAAGTTGTAAACTCGAAACCAATAATAGTATAAAGACGTAAATTTACAAACATTAAAACATGTAAAGTGAATAAAAAACATAAAATTTTATTTTTCTGCACGATTTTTGTAGGCAGCACCGTTTTTTCTCAAGCAATAACCACAGGCAGTAAACCTTTTTTATTGTTTAAAAACTTTGTAAACCCAATAGCAACAGCCGCTTCATTAAAAAATACATTGCCTGTTTTAAATATTCCCATTCCATTTTTATCGGCAAATTATTACGCTAGCCAATTAACCTTTTTTTGTAAGCAAGAAATAAAAGTAGAGAAATTTGTAAAAATTCCATTTAAATTTCGGTTTGGTAGTGTAGACGATTGTGACCGAATGGAAGGAAAACGAAAAGCCGATTATAGTTTGCAAAGGCAAAAATAATGGATGGGTTAAAGGTTACTGCAGATTCGCAGATTACATGCCGCAGTTACTGATAATCTTTTTAATGAAAAAGAGGATTTTCCGCTAAATTCATTCTTCAAGAAGCATAAAAAAAAAGCACCAGGTTAAGGCTGATGCTTCTTTACAATTAATTATATTTTAAATAGCCACTGACTGTTCGCTTAAAACTTTCTTTATTACAGTAGCCATTTGTTCACCCTTAGCCTGTATTTGTTCCGGCGTCCACAAAAGGCTGATAGATGTAGAAACGCAGCGCCCCATTACAGCATCGCTGGCACTAAAATCTTTATTGGCATTTTGCATAACTGCTTCCTTTATTTCTGGGTGTAGGTGGTTAAGCGTGATGGCATTTTTAAGATGTGCCCACTTGCTGATATAATGCCAGTTGTTTGAAAACCAGTAAAAGCTGCCGCCTAAAATTCCCTGTTCCTTCATCTCAGCAACTACCGCTTTTGTAATTTCAGTAGTTGGTAAAAACCAGCTTAAAAAAGTGCAGCTATCGCCAGTAGGGTCAGGCACCCGCCTAAAGCTAATTTCTGGTATGGCCGACAAGATACTTTTCAAAGCAGCATTATTTTTTCTTTGGATAGCTAAGAATTGATCCAGCTTTTTAATTTGTGCCAGCCCAACTGCAGCATGTAGTTCACTAATACGGAAATTATAGCCAATAAAAGGGTGAAGGTCTGCGCCACGGTCAACGCCTTTATGGTCGTGCCCATGGTCGCTATACGCATCTATGCCATCATAAGTGCTTTTGTCATTCGTCATAACTACGCCACCTTCCGCACAGGTAATTGTTTTTACAAAATCAAAACTAAAAGTACCTGCATCTCCGATAGTGCCTAACTTTTTACCTTTAAAGGTACCGCCAATACTTTGGCAGGCATCCTCCACTAAAAGCAAATTATTTTCTTCGCATATTGCTACCAGCGCATCCATATCTGCCATGCTGCCGCACATGTGCACGGGCATTATGCATTTGGTTTTTGAGGTGATGGCATTGCGCACTGCCTGAGGGTTTAACGTCAACGTATCATCCACATCAACCAAAACCGGGATGGCGCCAACAGAAAGGATAGCTTCGAAACTTGCTACAAAAGTGAACGCCGGTATAATTACTTCATCACCATAGCCCACGCCCAACACGGTTAAAGCTGCTGTTAAAGCTGCTGTGCCGCTGCTTACCAATTGCGCATGGCTGCAGCCAAATGTTTGGCAGACGGCTTCTTCAAGCTCTTTAGCCTTCCAGATACCTTTGCGTGGCCCATCAAAACCATAACGCATAAGTATGCCGGTTTCCAGCACATCGTTTACTTGCTTGCGTTCTTCTTCTCCAAAAAATTCGTAGCCTGGCATAATAGTGGGTATTTTTTGATTTATAAAGATAAAAATTAGTTATCAGTTATGAGTTATGAGTTTTTTAGGATTGGGGCATCTGCTATTATTACGTAAAAACTCAATTTCGTTGTATAATTTATATAATTACTTTAACCAATCCATTACTGGTATTGTTGCAGGTTCTTTAAAATAATGCAGGCGCAGGCTATCGTTCCAACCGTTGGGGTTATGGTCAAAAGAGCTGCTGCTAAAAAAAGCCATGCCTTGAATATTTTTTTTGTTGCGCAGAAGCTCAATTTGTTTGGGAAGCTGGTTAGGGTCTTTCCAGGCTTTGTTGCTATTGGCCTTATAAATGCCGATGCCAATGTAGCAATGCTTGCCGTAGGTATGGCCGTCCCACCAATCTACTAATGTCTTGTAGGATGCTGTTGGATGGCCAATTTCCCAATATAATTGCGGTGCTACATAATCTATCCAGCCGTTTTTTAGCCATAATAGGATGTCTGCATACAAATCGTCATAGTTACTTACGGCGCCGTTGGTATTGCTGCCATTTATAGAGTCCCTATCTGCATTGCGCCACACGCCAAAAGGTGCAATACCAAACTGGCATTTTTTATTAGCGGCTTTAATTACCCTGCTCAACAGCGCAATTATAGAATCTGTATTACTCCTTCGCCAGTCATCTTTTGTTAAGCCATTGGCATATTGCTGGTAGGTTTTATTATCCGGAAATTCTTTGCCAGCTATGCGGTAAGGGTAAAAATAATCATCAAAATGTACGGCATCAACTGCATACCTGCTAACCACATCTTTTACAACGTTGGCCACATATTGCTGTGCTAATTTATTGCCAGGGTCAAAATATCTTTTGCCGCCGTATACTAAAAACCACTCTGGGTGCAGCCTGGTAATATGCGTTGCCGAAAGCGGGGAACTGCCAATGCTAAATTCTGCCCTGTACGGGTTCATCCATGCGTGAAAAGCCATGCCTCGCTTGTGTGTTTCGGCTATCATAAACGCTAAAGGGTCGTAGTAAGGCACTGGAGGCCTTCCTTGCAGGCCGGTCAGCCATTGGCTCCAGGGCTCGTATTGAGATGGGTAAAAGGCATCGGAAGCCGGGCGCACCTGCACTATTACGGCATTAATACCAATGCGCTGGTGCATATCCAATAATCTTTTAAAAGATACTTTTTGAGAATCACTATTAAAAACGCCCCTTGTTGGCCAGTCTATATTATCTACCGTAGCCACCCAAACGCCCCTAAATTCAGGGGTGGTTTGCGCTTTTGTAATGTATGTCAATAAAATTGCTGCGAGCAGGACCAAAAATATTTTTTGCATCTGTAGGTTATCAATGGGATTGACGGATCTTATCTAATAATTTATTGAAAGTTTTTGCTTCGGCTTCGCTGAGCGACTTTATTATGTTTTCCATTTCATCTTCATGCCCATCTAATTTTTCTAAAATGGAAAGCCCTTTCGGCGTTATGGTTACATCTACCAGCCGTTTATCTGCCTTGCAAGCCGTTTTTCTTACCAGCTCTTTTAAAACCAACCGGTCAACAATGCGGCTGGTGTCGCTCATTTTATCAAGCATCCTTTCGCGTATCTGTAAGGTAGATAAGGGTGTTTCACTGCCCCTTAAAATGCGTAAAATATTGAACTGCTGCATGGTAAGACCGCCTTCTTCCAAAACCTTTTTTATCTGTTCTATTGTCCAATTATAAGTAAAAATTAAATTAACGATGGCTTTTTGGTATTCGCTTTTAAAGCTACGTTGTTTTATGTCTTTGTCTATGCTCATATCAATAGGTCTTTGATATCATCCGCGCTTGTAAATTCGTTGATGTAAATTTTAATCAAAATTATAAAATAACTTATCAGCAAGGGACCAAAAATTAATCCCATAAAGCTAAACAGCCTTAACCCTACTTGTACACCCAATACTTTTACCATCGGGTGCACATTGCCCATTTTTTTTAAAAGGCCGAGGCGGGTTATATAATCTACATTGCCGGTTACCAGCACACGGTAAATGGTTAAACCGGTTGCGGTGCCATTATGCCCGATTGAATAAAGGTATACTACCAGCGGCACCCACACTACCATAGTACCCACCAAAGGAAAAAAGGCAAATACACCGGTAACAAAGCCCCACATACCCCAATCTTTTACGCCAAATATTAAATACCCTATGGCTGCAGTTGCACCTTGCACAATGCATATAACCGGTATGCCAATTGCATTTGCCCTTACCATCAACACCGTTTCTGCGGCAAGCTTATCAACATTTTCTGGTTTTAACGGTATTAATTTATTAAGGTATTTTTCAACTGCAATGCCATTTACCAAAAGGTAATAATACAAAAAAAACAGCATGATAAGATTGGTTAATATATTAGCAGTGCTATTGAGGAAGGCAGGTATAAATGAAGATATTTTACTGGACAGTGTTTTAGTGTTTTCATCTGTAAATAACTTTATGCCGGTATGCGCTTGTATCTTACCGCTAAAAATTGTAAGCCCCTGCATTACTTCCTGCTGGTTGTCCAACAAAGAATTTATTTAAGGCGATACCATCAACACAGTAAAATAAACCGGTATGGCTATAATAATGAGTGAGCCGATAATAAATAACAGCGCCGTTAGCCTCCTGCTCCATTTTAAGGTAAGCCGTAAATAAAGCTTACGGGTAATGATATATAAAGTAATACCACCTAAAATGCCCGACAAAAATATATATAGTTGGTTAATGAAGACGATGGTCAAAAAATGTATAAGCCCAATCAACAAGACTTGGCGCAGGCGGTTGTTAAAAGTTACATCAGGCATATTGAAAAAGTCTTAACAAATTATAAGCCACAGCTAAAATAGGATAGCCCGGCATAACAGGTATTGTCATTGTTAACTATTATCTCAATAAATCAATCCTTCCACACAGAAGCACCTTCGCTACAATTGGCGCAAATGTCAATGTTTTTGCGGCTCTTGAGCAATTCACTGCGAAATTGTTTGTAGTTATCATTGTTCCATACTTCTTTAAAAGATTGATCTTTTAGATTGCCCAACTGGTGCATGGCATCTTTATCAAAACAGCAAGGCACTACCAGCCCATCCCAGGTTATAACATTGGCATGCTGCATTTTCCAGCAGCGGTTGGCCAGCTTATTTTTTGGGATGTAATTGCCGGCTGGATCTTTTTTATAGCGGCTAAACTTATCTGTTGTGGGTATCAGCTGGTTAGGGTCTGTGGCATAATCATAAATTTGCGCCGTTTTAAAACGAACCTCATCTACCCCAATTTTTTTTGCCAGCTTTTTAATATCTTCTACCTGGTGCTCGTTTGGCTTTACTACTAAAAACTGAAAAAAGACAAAAGGCGTTTTACTGTTTAATTCCTTTTTCCACTTTACAATGTTTTTTGCACCTTCCAGTACTTTATCAATATTGCCGCCTATACGGTACTGCTTGTACACATCCTGCGTGGTGCCATCAATTGAAATTATCAGCCTGTCTAATCCGCTTTCTACTGTGCGTTTAGCCGCAGCATCGGTAAGGTAATGCGCATTGGTGCTTGTGGCAGTGTAAATGCCTTTGCTGCTGGCATATTTTACCATGTCTAAAAAATCGGGGTTCAGGTATGGCTCGCCTTGAAAATAAAATATCAGGTACAATAATTCTTTATGGATATCATCGATTGTACGTGTAAAAAAATCTTTTTGAAGCATGCCCGTGGGGCGGGTAAAAGCCCGTAACCCGCTTGGGCACTCAGGGCAGCGAAGGTTGCAGCTGGTAGTAGGCTCAAAGCTAATAGACACCGGGTAACCCCATTGCAGTGGCATGTTTAGCAGCCTGCCTACATAAAAGCTGCTAAGCACTTTAACGCCATTCCAAAACCTGTTAAAGGTAATTTTGCTGGCTAAATTAATAGTATCGTTCCAATTTATTGCGGGCATAGGGCGAAGTTAAACCATCAGCCGGTATTAAAAAGGGTAGCAGGGCGAAATTGTTTTGTGTAGCCAATGCAGTATCTAAGCAGATTTTTGACAGTAATATTTGTTTTATTACTCCTGCACAAGTATTGGAAGCAGCAGTAGCAACTTATAAATATATTTCCGTTATAATCCAATGCCGTTAAGGTAAGGGCTTTCCTCGCCTTTGGAAAGGGTTAGGGTGAGGTAAAGACAAACATTTAAATCCTTAACTTACCGTCATTGCTTTATAATCCAATAATCCATCTTACCTGCTTTAGTACTTTTCATATCTGCGTAAAAAATTAAAGGAAGGTTGTTAAAACTTGCAACACTATTGCAAAAATGGTATCTTTGTTTTCTTTGCAAAGATGAATATAAAAATAAATTGGGATGCGCTTGGTATTGCTACTTCTGTGGCCTGTGCTATTCATTGTGCTATATTGCCCATAGCGATAAGCTCATTGCCAATTTTGGGTGTCAATATCATCCATAATTCTTTTTTTGAGTGGGGTATGATATTGCTGGCATTTATGGTAGGTTCTTACTCTTTATGGCACGGGCATATAAAGCATCACCAATCGTTT
>JAYVUJ010000117.1:0-14722 GCA_043788035.1 Ferruginibacter sp.
GGCGATATTGAGACTGCAAAAAACTTTTTAGGCTACGATTATTTTTTTACCGGCACCGTAATAACCGGCAACAAACTAGGGCGCACCATCGGCTATGCCACAGCTAATTTGCAAATAGACGATGACTATAAATTAATACCTGGCAATGGCGTATATGCGGTTACAATCAACAGCGAAAAAGCGGGCATCAAAGATGCAGCCGGCATGATGAACATTGGCATCCGCCCCACAATTGATGGTACCAACAGAGTTATAGAAGTAAACATTTTTAATTTTGATAAAGATATTTATGGCGAAAAGCTAACCATCACCCTAAGAAAATACCTGCGCAGCGAACTTAAATTTAACGGGCTGCAAGCATTAAAAGAACAATTGGTAAAAGACAAAGAAGCTGCCATAGCTGCATTAAATAATTAGTGATGCCGCATTTATGCTGCCTGATATTCTTTCGCCCTATTTATAGGCTATCGATTCCAAGTTACCAAGCAGTTTTACAAAGCAGTATCTACCCAAAAAATCTATCACCATAAATACAACAAAGCATTAAATGTTAATGGATAATTAATAATCAATGCCACCCTTACATATTAAGCTGTTATAATCCCTCTCATAGCCTTTGATAAAGTTTTGTAAAGAATTTTTAGAAAACCCAGTAAATTGGCTTAATCCATCGTACAGTAAGGAGCACACAATCCCAGAATCAGCTTGTTAACGGCTTAAATCAAAGTAATGTATTTAAATAAAAAAGGAGAGGTTGCTCGTAAAGCGGCATTCAGGTAACATGCAGTTTTACATTAAATAGGCGGTAATTATTCTACCACCCATAAGTGTACTTTAGGCTATATTTTTAGTTTGATTTTTATTACGAAGAAATTAGAGGCTAATGCTGAATAACCAGTTAAACATTGTAAAAATCAGGTCAGGGCAGGACAGATAAAAATAATGGTTGCGCTATATTTATCCGTAAATTACCATTGCTTGCCAATAGCTGCTTTTTATAGTACCTGCAGGTGTTTTTTAAATTTATCATAATGGCCAATACAAAAACCAATAGTATCTTTTTTTTTAAAAAGAAGTATATCATTGGGTTAATTATTTTTTTTATCTGCGTTACAGCCCCGTTTTTTTTGTTTATTACCCAAGCTGCCCCTGTAATGAAGGTACCTGTTACAGAAAGCTCGTCCTGGTTATGGAACTTTCTCGGGCGTATGCATCCGATAGCCGTACATTTTCCGGTAGGGCTTATTTTATTTGCTGCTATACTGGAACTTTTTACGATAAAGGACTTCAATTCTAAACTGCGCCCGGGCATTAATTTATTGGTTATTGCCGGTGTTGTGTCCGCTGTTATTTCCGCCATTTTAGGCTTGCTGCTGGCACGTAATGGCGATTACGGCAAAGCTATTTTAGCGCTTCATCAATGGATTGGCATTGCTACCGCCAGCCTTGGCGCACTAACGTTATTTGTATTGTTGCGCAACCAAAGAAGTAGCCAGCCATGGCTTATAAAAGCTTATAGAGGCTTATTTTTTTTTACTGTCGTTGGCGTAATAGTAGCCGGGCATTTTGGTGGTTCATTAACTCATGGCAGCGATTATCTTACAGAAACAATCCCATGGAGCGAAAGTTATAAGCCTATTGAAAAAAATAGTAGCAATTTTGCTTCTTTTGATGACAGTACCAGCAAGTTAACCCCCAAGCAAGAAGCAGAATTAAATGTGCAGGTTAGGGCTATACTGGCGCACAACTGCTACAAGTGCCACGGGGCAGATAAAGTTAAAGGCGACCTTCGGCTTGATATGAAGGACATGATTTTTAAAGGAGGCGAACATGGCGCCGTGCTTATTGCCGGCAACCCGATGGAAAGCGAAATAGTAAAGCGCATAACATTGCAGGGAAATGATAAAAAAGCAATGCCTTCAAAAGATAAAAGGCTAACTGCTGAGGAGATAAACATTATAAAATTCTGGATACAAAAAGGCGCACCATGGCCTGCTAACCCCGCTAAAGATATATTGTTTCGGGTAGCAGAATTAGCGCCTCGAAACCCGCCATTGCCACCAGCAACTGCTACGTTAACAAACCCTGTAGACTTATTTGTAAATGACTATTTTAAAAAGAATACAATAGCCTGGCCCCAACTTGTTGATGACAGGATTTACCTGCGAAGGATTTACCTGGATATTATTGGCTTGCTGCCTTCACCAGAAATGGAAGCCGCTTTTATAGCCAATAAAAACATCGGTAAAAGAGGTGCGGAAGTAAGGCAATTATTAAAGCGCACGGATGACTATGCAGCTCATTGGATAAGCTTTTGGAACGATGCCTTGCGAAACGATTATACAGGCACTGGCTATATTACCGGGGGGCGTTCCAACATCACTAACTGGCTATATGCTTCTTTAAAAAACAACAAGCCCTATAACCAGTTTGTTCAAGAATTAATAAGCCCCACAAATGAATCAAAAGGCTTTATAGAAGGCATTCAATGGCGGGGTGTTATTAATGCTAGCCAACGTACAGAAATGCAGGCGGCGCAAAATGTATCCCAGGTTTTTTTAGGGCTTAATTTAAAATGCGCTTCCTGCCATAACAGTTTTGTCAGCAACTGGAAGCTAAGCGACGCCTATGCTTTTGCCAATATCTTTTCAGACAGCTCCCTCGAAATAAACCACTGCGATAAACCCACCGGAAGGTATACTGGCCCGGCAATGCTATGGAAACAATTAGGCACCATCGATAGTGCAGCTAAAACGATTGTAAAAAGAAAACAGCTTTCGGAAAATATTACCAAGCCAGAGAACGGGCGCTTGTACCGCACCATCATTAACCGCGTATGGAACCAGCTATTAGGCCGCGGGTTGGTAGAGCCGGTTGATGTAATGGACAACGAGCCCTGGAGCCAGGACTTGCTGGATTGGATGGCTTATAATTTTGTAGACAATAAATGCGATATTAAAGAGCTCATTTATCTTATCGCTACCTCCAATACTTATCAACTGCCGTCTATTGGGTTTAAAAACCCTAATAAAATTGGCGGACCCGATTTTGTGTTTACAGGCATGCTTCGAAAGAGATTATCTGCCGAGCAATTCGCCGATGCTGTTAGCTATGTTATAGAGCCGGTGTTTGGAGATTCGTTGCTGGGCTATAACTATTATAAAAATTTAAAGCCCGAAGAAAAACCATTATTCACTAGGGCATCGCTGGTAGTCAATAATCCATTATTAATTTCCTTAGGCAGGCCAAGCAGGGAAACTGTCTCCACCGGCAGGGAATCGCAGGCCAACCTATTGCAAGCATTGGAACTTACCAAGGGCGAAAGGCTTAATAGTGCTTTGAAAAGAGGCGCAGAAAATTGGAAAAAGAAATATAAAAATGGCGATGTTATCATCAAGCAATTATACAATCGCGGGCTGGGCCGTATGCCCACATTAAAAGAATTTGAGGTAGCAAAAAAAGCCATCGGCGATAATCCGGATATAGATGCCATACAGGATTTATTTTGGGCAGTTGTATTGCTGCCCGAGTTTCAAATTATTTATTAAACCGTTTTAAAAATAGCTAAACAGCAACAATGAATGAGCTTAACAGAAGGCAGTTCCTCAAAAGCGCCAGTGCTGCTACATTGGCTGCATTAGCGGCAGGCGCGCCAGTAACCAGCTTTTTATCTTCGTGCAACAGTAATAAAATAACATCCAAAGCAGATACGGTTATATTGCTTTGGATGGCAGGCGGCATGTCGCATACAGATACCTTTGACCCCAAAAAATTTACGCCTTTTTCAACGGGCATGGCTGCCAACAGCGTTCTTAGTACCTTTCCCCAGGTACCTACAGCCTTAGATGGGATTTATTTTTCTGAAGGGCTGGCAACAATTGGTAAAGTAATGGATCAAGGCGCGCTGATACGTTCTTACACCGCAGCCGATATGGGCTTCATTTTACATTCCCGTCATCAATACCATTGGCATACCTGCTACCGCCCACCACAGTCCGTGTTAGCACCACATTTAGGTGCGTGGATAGCTAAGCAACTGGGGCCGGTAAACCCGGTAATACCTGCTTTTATTGATATTGGGCAACGCTTTACTTTAGGTGAAGGCGAAGAATTAAAGGCTTTCCATAGTGCTGGTTTTTTAGGAAATGAGTTTGGCCCGTTTGTTATACCAAACCCATTAGCAGGGCTGGATGGCGTGCGCCCACCGGCAGGCATGTCAAATACCAGGTTCGAAAAAAGGAACCAGTTATATGATGAATTGATACAACAAAGCCCTGCCGGAGAATTTGGGAGTGACTACCAAAAGGAATCTTTAAAAAGGTCGATGGAGCAAGCATATATGTTGTTGAAATCGCCGGAATCGCAGGCGTTTGATTTAAGCAAAGAGCCTAAAGCAAGTTACGATATTTATAACACCGGCAAGTTTGGCTTAGGCTGCCTGATGGCTCGCCGGTTAACAGAACAAGGCGCCCGGTTTATAAGCGTAACAACAGAATACGAGCCCTTTAAAGGCTGGGATACGCACGAAAATGGCAACACCCGCATTAAGGATATGAAACGGCAGATTGATGCCCCAATTGCGCAACTTGTAAAAGACCTGGAACGTACGGGCCGCTTAGAAAGGACGCTGATTATTGTTGCCAGTGAATTTAGCAGGGATATGATGGTAGAAGGCAGACCCGATGCAAAGGTGCAGGAGCAGGTAGAACAACCTGATATTATTACCGATATGAAGAACTATGGCATGCATCGGCATTTTACAGATGGCGGCAGCATGCTGCTGTTTGGTGGCGGCATAAAAAAAGGACAGGTATACGGCAAAACGGCAGATGAACGGCCTTGCAAGACGATTGAAAAACCAATAGTGATAGACCAGGTGCATCAAACAATTTATCATGCGCTTGGCATTCCGGAAGATGCGCATTACATAGTGGAAAAACGGCCATTTTATACAACACCGGATGGGCTTGGCAAAGCTGCTATGGATTTGTTTGGGTAAGTTTAAACCCTTCCCCAATATTACTGTAACTTTTTATCTGTAAACCTGTGGCAGGCATAAGGCAGTCTGTAACTTACTGGTTACTACTTACCGGGCATAGGCTTATTAAAATAAACAGCTTTAAAAAAAATTAGCCAAATGAAAAAAATTATACTGCTTCTTTCTTTGTGTCAACCTTCTTTCTTACATGCTCAAAGCAGCATATATCCTCAAAATTTGCGGTGCGAATACCTTGCTGACCCGGAAGGTATTGATGAAGTGGCGCCAAGGCTAAGCTGGGCATTGGCTGCAACAAACCCGCATCAATACGGCCAACGGCAAAATGCGTATAAAATACTGGTAAGCACCTCTATAAAAAATGTTAATGCAGATAAGGGCGATTGCTGGAACACTTGCTGGGTAGCCGCTGATGCCATGCAACAAATTGTTTACAAGGGCAAGCCCATTGTATCCGATAAAACTTACTACTGGAAAGTTTGTACAAAAGACGAAGCGGGAAAAACATCGGCATGGAGCAAAACGGCGCATTGGAGCACCGGGCTTTTAGAAGCTGCAAACTGGTCGGCCAAATGGATAGGAAGCGGTGACGTGCAAAACCCTAAGCAAACCGATTGCAGCATGGCAGACCCCTGGTTCCGCAAAAGTTTTTATTGTAAAAAGCAACCTGTAAAAGCAATGCTATTTTTAGCCTCTATAGGTTTTCATGAGTTGTATGTAAATGGTAAAAAAATTACGGAAAATGTGCTATCGCCTTGCGTAAGCAACCATTTCAAAAGGGCACGGTATATTGCTTACAATATCAGTACAGCATTAAAGCCAGGCAATAATATAATCGGTGTATGGCTCGGCACATCCTGGTCAATCTATCAATCTTATGCAAGTGATGATAAGCCACGCTCACCAATTTTTATTGCGCAGGCAGATGTTTATGATGCCAGTTTAGCAACACCATCTTTGCGTATCCAAAGCGATGAGAGCTGGAAAACGCACCCAAGCCCCAACAAGCTTTTGGGCTCGTGGTCTTTTGGCCACATGGGGGGAGAATTATGGGATGCAACGCAGGAAATTGCCGGATGGAACTTACTAGGCCTTGATGATAAAAATTGGAAAAATGCCACAGCATATAATCCATCATTGTTCCTTTCTGCTCAAATGGTAGAGCCAAATAAATTGTTCCATCAAATAAATGCGGCAAGTATAGAATCCAGGCCAGATGGTTCCTTCAGGGTGGACATGGGCGTAAACTTTGCAGGTTGGACAGCCATTAAACTAAAAGGTACGCCAGGCCAACGCATTGAGCTGCTGTTTTCTGAAAGGGAAAAAGAAGACATTACTTTTGACATACACAGCGCCTTTATTATTGGGCGTACAGGAGCAGGTGTTTTTAAAAACCGTTTCAATTATAGTTCTGGTAGATGGATCACTATCAAAGGCCTAAAGAAAAAGCCTGCCCTGGCTGATATACATGGCTGGGTTGCCCGTACCGCTTATGAAGAGGCTGCTGCTTTTAGCTGCTCCGATACTTTACAAAACTGGATATACGATAAAGTAAAATGGAATTTTGAAAACTTATCGCTTGGTGGTTATGTGGTCGATTGTCCGCAGCGGGAACGCCTGGGCTATGGTGGCGATGCGCATGCTACTTCAGAAACGGGCATGTTCAATTATAAGCTCGGTGCTTTTTATACAAAGTGGATGGAAGACTGGCGCGATGTGCAGGGAACAAAAGCAATGGACTCTTTAAATTATGGCGGCAATGCCGATGATGGTATTTTGCCGCACACAGCCCCTACATTGCAGGGAGGTGGTGGCCCTAGCTGGGGTGGTATCTGCGTAACGCTTCCTTGGTCCATGTACCAGCAGGAGGGCGATACTCGGATACTGGAAACCAATTTTAATTTGATAAAAGGCTGGCTGGCATTCTTAGGTTCTCATGTAAAAAATAACCTGCTGGTGCGCTTCGGAGGTAACTGGGATTTTTTAGGAGACTGGCTTTGGCCCAACGCCAACGCAGAAGGCATGAACAACGGCAAGCCGCAAAATAGCTGTTTCAATAATTGTTACCGCGTTTACAATTTAATTACGGCCGCAAAAATTGCAAGGGCAATCGGAAAAGATGAGGATGCAAAATTATGGGAGGAGCAGGCCAATGAATCTGCAACCGCCATCCAACAAAAATATTACAATGCCAACGACCATAGTTACTCTGATAGTTCAATGGGCAACCTTGCTGCCGCATTGCTGGCAGATATCCCTCCGGCTTCAGAAAGCGCTGCTGTTATGCAACGGCTCCAAAAAGAAATTTTGGTAGTACGCAATGGTCATATCCATGCTGGTATAACCGGTGGTGCAATGCTGTTTAAATTGTTAAGGAACGAGGGAAGGGACGATCTGCTGTACTCGATGACGATGCAGGCAGACTACCCAAGCTGGGGATATATGAAAGCCAGTGGTGCCACCAGTATCTGGGAAATGTGGGAAAAAGATTTGCCCGGCCACTCGCTTTTGCACAGCTCTTATTTATATCCCGGTGCCTGGTACATTGATGGTTTTTCAGGTATAAGAAAAAAGCCTGGTACCATAGGTTTCCGCAGTTTTATTGTACGCCCGCCAAACTTTGCCAACAATGCAGTTACCTGGAGCAAAGCAACTTTTAATTCGCCTTCGGGCTTAATAAAATCTGGCTGGCAAAAAAAGGCAGGCAATCTTTATCTTGACATAACGGTTCCACCAAATACCGCAGCAACTGTTTATTTTCCTGCTGATGATAGTACGCAAATAAAAGTTTCTTCTCCATGGGCCACAAAGGCGGGCTATCAAAATGGCTATCAGCTATTTGAGCTTCCCGCAGGCGTATATACTTTTTCTGGCAAAGAAAAAGTAATAGCTATTAAGCCTATGCAGCAATGAAGCGTACAAGGCTCCGGCATATCGGTTTGCTTACAAGCGTAGCTTAATGGCGCCCAAATATAAGCGCTTAAATATTACGGTCATTAGCCAGATAATTTCTTTGGAGATAAACAAATTCAAAATATTTTAAGAATAGCAATTAGTGCGTACCCCAAGCCGGGGCGACAAGGGCCGGGCTATCCGCTACAATCTTTTTTGCGGCGGCCGACAAAAAAAAGATTTCCGCTGCTATCCCTGGTACTTCAATTTAAATAGTATTAGCCACTTGCATAGTTTTTATTTTTTACCAGTTAATATTGATGCTTATCTAATAAATACTGCCTCCTTAATAGCTTTATAAATGGATAAGGCATAAGCTTTAAAAATTACGAATAACAGGTAAAGCAATCAAAGTATTCTCCTTCCAACAACATACCCTCATCAAAATTGTCTGGTAAATAAGTTAATTTCGGCAACAGTAAAACAACGTACAATGCAAAAAATTTCATTAGCTATACATGGCGGCGCAGGTACAATTCTAAAAGAAGATATGACGCCTGAATTGGAAAAAGCCTACCTGCAAGCGCTGGAAGGGGCGCTCAGCGCTGGTTACGCAGTATTGGAAGAAGGCGGAACATCTGCCAATGCCATAAAAGCCGCCATAGTAATTTTAGAGGATAACATGTTGTTCAACGCCGGGCGTGGCTCGGTATTCACAAAAAAAGGCGTGCAGGAAATGGACGCCGCTATTATGGATGGCAAAGGCCGTGCGGCAGGCGCAGTGGCAGGCGTGCGCAACGTACGCAACCCGATAGAGCTTGCCATGGAAGTAATGCGCAACAGCAACCATGTTTTTTTAAGCGGCAAAGGTGCTAACGATTTTGCCATCAAGCAAGGCATTAAATTAGAGCCGGATGAATATTTCTTCTCCCAATTTAGGTACGACCAATGGAAACAATTACGCGACAGCGACAACTATTCGCTAGACCATACGCACCAACAATTGGAAGAGTTGATGAAAGATAAAAAGTTTGGTACTGTTGGTGCCGTAGCCTGTGATAGCAACGGAAATATAGCAGCGGCAACAAGCACCGGCGGCATGACCAATAAAAAATATGGCCGCATAGGGGATAGCCCCATTATAGGAGCAGGCACTTACGCCAACGATAAAACTTGCGCTATTAGCTGCACCGGCCACGGCGAACCATTTATCCGTGCCGTTGCTGCCTACGATGTTAGCTGCCTGATGGAATATAAAAACTTGAGCTTAACAGAAGCCATGAACCAAGTGGTAAATATAAAACTGCCTGCAATAGATGGCGAGGGTGGTATGATTGGCGTGGATGCAGCAGGCAATTTATCTTTACAATTTAACAGCGCCGGCATGTACCGCGGCGCAAGAAGCAGTGACGGAACTGATTTTATAAGCATCTACAAAGACTAATTAGGTGCTGCTCATTAACTTAGGTTTTCGCACTTTTTTGCTAATGCCTTTTGGTACTCTTTCTCAATCCGGGAAGTCTTTATTTACTGTATAGTTGTAACGTAGTTGCAAAAGTCACGCAAAGCCTTTCATCAAAAAAATATTTCAATTTTACAAAGTAGTTTCCAATTGCAGTTGGAAGCATAAAAAAAGCCATCAGAATAAACTGATGGCTCCCCGGCGTTGTAGGCCAGGCAGATTATTTGTTGAACATGCATTCGGTTAACTTGCGGTTACCGAAGGTGCCCATGATTGATCTGTAGATTGCATGAATACCTCCTTTCTCTTTGATGAGCACTAAAGTTACAAATAAATTCATTTAAAAAATCATCAAAAACAACCTTAACTAATAATTTTTCAATGGTGTTAAGTTAAGGATTTATATGTTTGTATTTACCTCTCCTAATTCTCTCCAAAGTAAAACAAAGGCCTTAAGTTTACGGCATTGAATAATGTTTCCTAAAAAAACTATCAGATTTCAAGCTTTTCCAGCACTACCAATGTCTCTAAAAATTCGGTCCAGGCACTTTGCCATTTATCCTTTGCGGCGCCAATCTTTTCATGTTGTTCGCCGGTAGCTGTACCTTTTGCCTTCATGTATTCTTCCAGCTTTTCCAACGTTTCTTTATTCAATTCTTCTAACCGTTTTGTATGTTCCATAATTATAGTTTTAATCACTTTATTGGAGTTCTTTAGTATATTGTAATGTACCAAATTATTATTGTTAAACCAATGCTGTTTAGGTAACAATTTGTCTGCTTGTCTTTACTGCATTTTCATCCTTTCCTAAAGTGGATAAAGGGTTTAGATTAACGGTATTACCGAAACATGCAATAAACAAAAAAACATATATCAATAACCTATTTTTCATGCTATTTTTTAATGATAAAAACAACAACCATGCTAAAAGGCAGCCAATGGTTTTTTTAAAGTTTTGTTAGCTGGATTGCAAGCCGCGCCAATGAAGTAATTTGAGCAGTATTATCATCAATATTAATTGTAGTAATGGAAACAATGCATTTATACATGGTACTAGTAGGGTGCCGCCTACCAGGAAGAAATACAGAGCAGCACGATGTGTATTTTGGCATAGGGCAAAACGTAAAGGATTTACTGCCAGCCTTACACGAGTTTTGGCCCGCCGCAAAAAAGAACCTTCACCTGGACGCCTGGCGGCAGTTGCAAATTGTTGATGGCTACCAAGTGGTGCTTACGCTTAAAGATGCGCCATTACCGGTTGAAGCAAGCAACGCTAAACTATTTTTTATAAATCTCGGCGGATACAAAAAAGATGAGTTTGAAGAATTTCATTACAGGATGGTTGTTGCTGCTACAGATAAGGGCATGGCTATTAGCAAGGCACGGCAAACAGCGTTTTACCGGCACACAGGTTTTAAGTCTGCACCCTCGCATGTTGATGATAAATTTGGGATAGATGTGGATGATATTTTTGAGATAAAAGAAATATTGCCAACGGCAATGAAGGATAAATACAGCGTTGTACTTATTGAAACAATTATACAACAACAGGATGAGTTGCACCTTGGCTACATGCCGCCACATAAATTATAGCCATTTTATAGGTACGATAATTCCTTACTTTTTCTTTACTTTGAAACTTAAAATATAATATGAAAACAATTGCAGTAGATATGGATGGCGTGCTTGCCAACGTATACAGCCAATTTATAAAAATGCATGCCGCTGAGTTTGGCAAAATGTACACTATGGATGAAATTAGCGGTTTGCCTGAGTTAGAAGTGTTTCCTAACGAGCGGGCATATGTAAATAGCCCCGGCTTTTTTCGCAATGCGCCAGTAATCAATGATAGCCAGGCTATATTGCGCAGGCTCAACGATGTCTATAAAGTATTTATAGTATCTGCCGCCATGGAGTTCCCTAATAGCCTGACAGAAAAGCAATCATGGCTCAACGAGCACTTCCCTTTTATAGGCTGGCAGCAGATGGTTTTTTGCGGCTCTAAGCAAATTATAAAAGCTGATATTATGATAGACGATTATTTTAAAAACCTGGATTTTTTTACAGGCGAAACAATTTTATTTACTCAGCCACATAATAAAATGACCAACTGCGGCGAGCATAAAAGAGTAGAAAGCTGGAAGCAGGTTGAACAATTGTTGCTACCATAAAGCGTTTTGTGTTTTCTGCTGTTTGTGGTTATAACTTGATACTGTACCCCTGCTTCGAACTTTTTTATTATTGCTACTGCTTTTGTCCGGGCAAATACACCAGCTTGGGTCATCATCGTTGTGTCACTCACTTCTTCGGCATACCTTTTTGGTACTCCTCCTCAATTTGCTACCGTATTATTTGTCTGCAACAGTGTATGCTTTTAAATTTGTCATATTTAAGGCTTCCTGCATTTGTAGTAATAGGCCGCAGCCTGTTTAGCAGGGTATAATTATGCCCTTGCTTTTTTATCAAAAGTACCAGCATTGTATTAAGCCTGGGTATGGTAAATTAAAAAAGGTACTCGGTATATGTAGGGGCTGTTTTTACAAAAGCCCTGCTACTTCAAAAATAGTAGCCACCATTTTGTTCCAGCTATATTTTTTCTTTTCTTCAATAAGATTAGGCAGAAAATGTTGTGCTCCTTTTGCAAAATATTCTTGTATTTTAGCAGCAATAGATTCGGCGTTTGGTTCTGCTATCAAGCCCACTTTATTATCCGGCACTAAAGATGGCAACCCGCCAACATTGGTAACAACCATCGGTTTCTCAAAATGATAGGCTAGGGGCGTAACGCCGCTTTGGGTGGCGCTTCTGTATGGCTGCACTACAACATCGGCAGCGCATAAATAATATTTAACTTCGCTATCGGCAATAAATTCAGTCTTTAAAACCAGCAGGTCTTGTATTCCTAATCTTATTATCTGTTCGTCGTACGCTTTCCTGTCTTCGTAAAATTCTCCGGCAATCAATAACTTAGGGATTGGTTTGGGAGATGATTGCAAAATCTTCATCGCATCCAGTAAAATATCCAGCCCTTTATATTTTCTTATAAACCCAAAAAACAAAATTATCAATTCATTTTCCTTAATGTGTAATCTTGCCCTTGCTTCCTGTTGGCTCACTTTCTCACCAAAATTATCATACAAAGGGTGGGCTACAAATTTGGCTGGCTTGTTAGCGGCAAATTGAGGCAAGTCTGCCAACACTTTTTCGCTCATAGTAATAAAAGCATTTATGGGCGACACAAAATATTTGGTAAAAGTAACATCGCCAAAACGTTTTTCATGCGGTATAATATTATCTGCAATGCATACAACTTTGGTGTGCTTATTTTGCTTTACTATCCTTAAAATACTACCCAGGCATGGCCCCATAAACGGTAGCCAGTAACGCACTACAATAAGGTCTGGTTGTTGCTTTTTTAACTCCGCCCCAACGCTAAGCCAGTTAAAAGGGTTTATTGAGTTAATGCGTACATGGATGTCTATATCTGCGGGCGCAGGCTCTGTAGAAAACTGCGTAGTGCCCGGAAATAAAAAGCCAGGATATTGTAAAGAAAAAGTATAAATGCTGACTGTATGCCCTTGCAGCTGAAATTCTTTTGCAAGCCTTTCATCGTAAGATGCAAGCCCGCCACGCAAAGGATGCGCAGGACCGATGATGATGATATTTTTGGATAGAAACGCTGATGACAATGGTTATAAAGGATTTAGCCGGTAATTAAATTATTAAAATGTTTGCTAATTAAATTGGATTAGTGTATTTAAGGGTGATCAGTCAAATCCGTTTCAATCCGCGTTATCCGCGTTTCTATCATCAATTAAATCAGCGTTTCTATTTTCTCCAAACCCGCTGTCTTTTCTATCAAATAAAAATTTCTGTCGCTGCTATTCCTCGCTATCAGCTCGCCTAAAAAGCCAGCTAAAAATAATTGCGTACCTATCACTATCGAAATAATACCTACGAAAAATAATGGCCTGTCCGTCATGTTGAATTGCGAGTAAAATATTTTGGCGATAAATAAATATATCCAGATGCACATCCCCACAAAAAAAACAATGCTGCCCCAAAGCCCAAATATATGCATCGGTTTTTTGCCAAACTTGCCCATAAACATTATAGATGCCAGGTCAAGGAAACCATTTATAAAACGGCTCCACCCAAACTTAGTAACGCCGTATTTTCTTGCCCTGTGCTCTACCACTTTTTCGCCTATTTTTTTAAAGCCAGCCCACTTGGCTAGTACGGGTATGTAGCGGTGCATTTCTCCATACACCTCTACGCTTTTTACTACTTTATTTTTATAAGATTTTAAGCCGCAATTAAAATCGTGCAGCTTTATGCCGCTCGACCTGCTGGCCGCCGTATTAAATAATTTGCTCGGTAAATTCTTAGTAAGCTTATTATCAAAACGTACTTTTTTCCAACCGCTTACCATGTCGTAGCCTTCTACCATTATCATGTTGTACAAGCCCGGTATTTCATCCGGACTGTCCTGCATATCTGCATCCATAGTTATTATCACATTGCCTGTCGCCGCTTTAAAGCCTTCATTTAGCGCAGCACTTTTACCGTAGTTGCGTTGAAATTTTATACCCCGGATATTATCATTCTGCAAATGCAATTGTTCAATCACTTCCCAGGATGCATCGTTGCTGCCATCATCCACCAAAATAATTTCATAGCTGTAATCATGCGCCAGCATAACTTTTTCAATCCAGGCCGAAAGCTCCGGTAAAGATTCGTCTTCATTGTAAAGTGGCACTACTACTGAAATATCCATTGGTTCAATGTTTATTGTTTGTTGTTTTTTGTTTGTTGTTTTTTCAAAGCTAAGTGTAAAACTTTTTGATGAAACTCCGCAATTTTAAAGCATATTTGTAGTATCAATCATCAATTATCAATTATCCATTAACCAATTATCCATTAATTTATTTGTCCGGACCAATACAGCAGCTATGAGCATCTTCGGTGGCGTCCACTCTTGTACTACTACCATTTTGTTACGCTGTTTCAATTTGCTACCGTTTTAATCGTCCGCCACAGTGGTACCTTTCAATTTAAAGTTTGCATTTTTTTAAAAGGTGTAAACTTTATGCCAGAGTTGCCTACCTGTCTTTTTTCTTACTTAAAAAAGCCGCTGCAATTGCTGTAATCAATGCGCCCACAATAAGGTAACTAAAAATAGTTATCGATATCGTCATCGGTATAAACATCTTTTTTAACTGAGCTGCATTATCTTCAATTTCTTTTGGTAAATGGTTGCCTTGTGCCGCCAGAAGCTTGCTGTTTTCCGCAATACTGTTATCCCTAAATTCTGGGTGAGTGGTAAAATATATAAAGCTAAACGCCGCCATCAGCAAAGCCACTACCACAAA
>JAYVUJ010000118.1:0-13341 GCA_043788035.1 Ferruginibacter sp.
CCAGATAGCGCTTATTATGTAGGCATTGATATGCCAAGTGCCCTGCACCCGCAAACACTGCTGGCATACGAGGTAAACAACAAATTATTGCCTCAGGAACATGGGCAGCCATTGCGGCTTATCATCCCCGTAAAATATGGGATAAAGAATTTAAAAAGGATTGGAAACATTACTTTTAGTAACCAGCGCCCGCCAGATTATTGGGCAGAGCAAGGGTACGATTATTACTCCGGTCTTTAATAATTTTTCCTAAGTTACTAATTACCCGTTAGTGGTATTTTAAAATGATAGATCAAGCTTACAAAAAGTAAATGCCCCATTACCAGGGTATTGCTTGTTTCAATAAAATTTTCTCCCAGCCTTGTGCTAAAGCCTTTGTTGGTATTAAGTATATCAAAAGCGCTCAGCTTAACCTCCATCATTTTTTTAGGCAGTATATGTTTAGATATATTGGCATTCCAAAGGCTAATGGTTTGTCCGGCTAAGCTACCCTGCGGTCCTGTTACCTGCGTATCTATGTCGGTGTTAATCAGTAGCCCTCCAGGTAATTCGTACGATACTCCTACATTATACCGCTGGTTAAACTGCTTCAATTTTTGCCCGTTAAAACCATTGTTGGTCCGGTTAAACCAAACCTGGGCGTCGGTTTCTATCAACAGCCTTTCAATCGGTGTATAATTAATTGAGGTGTTGGGGTTAAAGTTATAAGAATGTTGGATGTATTGGGCACCGTTAACTAAGCCTATAGTACGGTTAAAGTTAAAATTGCTTCCCATCCTCCAATTGCCTTTTTTGCCTTTGCTGAATGGCAGGTTATAGTTTACATTAATGCCGCTATAATAAGTACCGCTTACGTTTATAGATTGTATTTGTTGTACGCCGCCGGGTAGCAGCAATACAGATTGGGTAAACTTATCCTGTGCAAGGTTTAGCCAGGCGCCTACCAATAAGCTACGTAATTTATCATCACTAAAATGCCGGTAATTAATGTTCATGTTGTGGTCAAATTCTGGCTTTAAGCCGGGGTTTCCTTTTCGTATAATGAGTGGGTTCGAAAAATCTGGCAGTGGCCTTAACTGGTCTATAGATGCAGCAACCGTGCTGCCATTATAACTAAAATTAAGCTGCTGCTGCGGTGTGATGGCATAAAAGAAACCTGCCCTTGGAAAAAAGTTATACGCTTTTTGGGTAATGCTGGTTACCTGCCCGCTTAGGTTATTGCTTTGCTGATTAATGTGCTGTACCGCAAGCCCTAGTTGGTAGCGGAAGGTAGTGCCAGTCTGGTTAAGCCCGATGCCTATTTTATGAGAAGTTAGCGTATTTACAAACCGGTTGGTAGTCAAGGTATCCAGCAAATCGAACTTACCCGAAAGCGAATCGAAATTATAAGTGGCTTTGTTGCTTTTCTGGTTATTGTGGTAATAATCGTACGTACCATCCAATATTAATGTAGGTGTTAACGGATAGGTATAACCGGTGCCTAAGCCAAAGTTTACAGAAGGCGTAGTTTGCACAAAGCGTTGGTTAAGCGATTGGCGGTAAATAATTTGCCCTATACTATCATACCCCAAAGTATTAGCCACAAAATAGCCACTATCTGTGGCAGACCGCTGGTTGGCAAAAAGGCGCAGGCGTATTGTTTCACCCTTCTTTTTAAAACGATGCCTTATAAATATATCGCTGCCAATGCCTGATTGATTGGAATGCGTATCATTAAAAGTGGCAGCCCTGCTGGAGAGATAATTACCGGTTGCTTTTTGTACCCGTACTTGTTGCGAATCAACAGAATTGTTACTGGAATAATTGCTGAAAACCCGCGGGTTGATGGTAAGCTCGGTGGTAGTATCCGGCTTGTACAATAACCGGAACCCGAAGTTATTTGCCAGGTTATCAGTAAAGCTATTGTTGGTATGAGTAGATAAAAGAGAGGAGTCTGTTAAAAAAGTCTGGCGGTTATCATCCCGCTGGTTATGCAAGTTGGCGCCATTAAGCGAGTACTGCCCGTTAACATTAAACTGTTTAGAGTATTCTTTGCTGCCATTTAAATTAATGCGTGTAAAAGCGCTTAAGCCACCAGCACTATTATAACGGCTGCTAGGGTTGGTACTCACCACATCGCTGCTATTATTGCGGTTGGCCGAAAAAACAATTTTGGTAGAAGAATCAGAAAATAGCCCATTGCCGCCAGTTCCGTAATACTTCGGCAATCCAAAGCCTGCAAAGGCTTTGCCGGTAATACTGCTCTTATAAATTTTCTTAAGCTTAAAGTTGATAGCCTTGGCATCATCATTATCGCGTATGCCGGTAAACTTGCTGTCGTCGCTGCGCCGGTCGAATGTTTCAAGGCTGCTTATCATATCGGCACTAAGCGTACGGGTTATCGCCCTTGCATCGTTAAGAGGTATCTCTTTGCCATCAATATAAAACTTATCTACCTTTTGCCCGTTTACGGTAACCTCTCCATCTTTACTGACCAATACCCCTGGTAATTTTTTTAAAAGGTCTTCCACAGATGCGTCTGGGCGTGTCTTAAATGCATTAGCCTGGTACGCCACTGTATCCGAGTGGGATATTACTGGTGGTATAGAAGATACAATGACTACCTGCATCATATCATCGCCGGAGGAGGTGCTTAATGTAAAAGGTGGCATCTGCAGTATAGTATCTTTGTTATTAACTATAATTTGCTGCGCCATTTTTTTATAGCCTACAAAACTTACCGTAACAAGGTATTTGCCTGCAGCGGGCTTGTGTAATGAAAAACCATTTTTTAACGAGCGGGCTTGCCGTACCAGGGCACTGTCTGGCAAGCTAAGCAGTGCTATAGTGGCGCCTTCCAGGGTTTTTCCGGTAGCGCTATCGGTAACCATGCCTTTTATAAAGGGAGATTGTGCCTCTGCAGTAAGCCTACCAAAAGCCAACAAAAAAATAAGTATTATTATTGTAAGGAAGAAAAATGGAATATTTTTATTCATTAAGCCCACTGTTTTTTTGATGTAGATTTTATGATAGGTTTTAATTGATTGGTGGTGATAGTTTAAACATCAATCAACTCTTTAAAAAAACGTATTTTATTATTAGCGCTAAGGTAAGATAGCGTAACCGGTTATAGGTTTTGAGTTTTTAGTCTTTAGTTTTGAATGATGGTGATAGGGTGTACACGGATGCCCTTAATAAAACTTATTGTATATTTATTGGACACCTTATCATATCGTTGCGTGCAAGGCTGCTGTAAATATCATCAAAATTAAAAAGTAAAGCCAAATAAAATCATAATAAATCAAAAGGAACGGCAAGTTTTTTTAGCAGGCAAATGTTGTATCTTACCAACACAAAATAATTGACGGCACTTAACACATTATAAAGTACTTAGCATCAATTATGTAAAGCTATAAAACGTTGTTAGCAACTTAGCCATACAATTTTAGCAGCCATAACGTAAACTGGCAACAACAAGTTTTTAAACAATAACAAATAACACGATATGCAACAAGAAAACAACAGCCGGCGTAATTTTGTAAAGCTCACTGCTTTGGGAAGCTTAGTTACAATTGGCAGCCCAACCGCTTTGTTAGCGGCAACCACTGAAAGCTCTGCAAAAATTAAACTAAGCAAGGGGCAGGTTATTCTTTTTCAGGGAGATTCCATAACAGATGCCGGGCGTGATAAAGCCAACAAAGACGCTAACAACAGCGTTGCCTTAGGCAATGGCTATGCTTTCCTTGCAGCGGCAGCTTTGCTACATGAGCATGCGGATAAAAACCTTACCATTTATAACCGGGGCATAAGCGGCAATAAAATACCAGACCTTGCCAGTCGCTGGCAGGCAGATTGCCTGGATATAAAACCAGATTTGCTAAGCATTTTTATTGGCGTAAACGATTTTTGGCATACGCTTACCTCCGGCTATAAAGGCACCATCAGCGATTATACCGATGGGTTTAAAAAGCTGCTGGACGATACTAAAAAAAGCCTTCCCAATGTACAGCTTATCATCGGCGAACCCTTTGCCGTAACAGGTATTAAAGCGGTAACTGCAAGCTGGTACCCGGCGTTTGATGAGTACCGTGCAAGTGCCAAAGCGATAGCAGCAACTTATGGCGCTACCTTTATACCCTGCCAGAAAATTTTTGATGCTGCACAAAAAGAAGCCCCCGGTATTTACTGGACGGGCGATGGCGTGCACCCGACTATTGCAGGTGCTGAGTTAATGGCTCACGCATGGCTAAAGGCGGTTAAGTAATTTAATACAAAAATCTATGCCGTTAAATAATCCTATTTCATCCCGAAGGTGCTAAGATGTCAGGTGGTTTGAGTAGCGGCAGTGGGATGAGGTAAAAAAGGAAAGCCGATAACTTTCGGTTATAAAACCTAATCATCTATTTATCAAACATTTATAAAATGAATTTAAAACAAAGGGCTTTTCTTTTTTTATTCACTTTTTTTGCCTGCTTTCATATTGCCATCGCCCAACCAAAGCTGGATAAGCTTTTGCCAGTAAGGGCATTTTGCATTAGCGCACCAAAGCCTGCAAACCTGCAGCGTTTTGTAAAATTTATTAATGAAGAGTTGCCGCCCAATAAAATTAATACCCTCATCCTTAGGATAGATTATAACTATCAGTACGAAAGCCATCCTGAGCTGCGTGATAGCCTCGCATTATCAAAAGAAGATGTAAAACAATTGGTAGGGGCCTGTAAAAAAAACAGTATACATTTAATACCCCAGGTTAATTTGTTTGGGCACCAATCATGGGCGGGCGTTACCACCAGCCTGCTAAAAAAATATCCTGAGTTTGATGAAACGCCACAAGTATTAATGCCCGCCGTGTATGTTTGGCCCAATCCCGATAGCTTGTACTGCAAAAGCTATTGCCCGTTGCACCCAGCCCTTCACGCCGTTGTGTTTGATGTTGTAGATGAAATTTGCACTGTGTTTGAAACAGATGCTTTCCATGCCGGCATGGATGAAGTTTTTTATATTGGCGATGCAAAGTGTCCCCGGTGTGCTGGAAAAGATAAAGCTGTTTTATTTGCCGGTGAAGTAAACCTTATCCGCAATCATCTTGCCTTAAAAAAACGTAAGCTATACATTTGGGGCGATAGGCTTATTGATGGCCACGCCACCAAAGTAGGCGAATGGGAGGGGAGCTACAATAATACCCAGGATGCCGTAAACCTGATTGCAAAAGATGTAGTGATTTGCGATTGGCATTACGATAAAGCAGAACTTATGCCAGCTTACTTTGCCAGCAAGGGGCTAAGCGTTATTTCTTGTGCCTGGCGCACCCCCGATGTTGCCATAGCGCAGGTAAAGGATATGGTGCAATACAGGAAGGCCGCAAAGCCTGCAACAAAAAAATTATACAAGGGAATGATGATGACCGTCTGGACAGGCACAGAGCCCTTTTTAGATGAATATTACGCCAGGAAAGATAGCACTGCTGGCACTGAAAAAACGCAGGCTAATACCTTCAAGGCAATAACGGCAACAATAGATTCCATTGGAGGCACGAGGTAAACCACAGCACAAAACAATATGAGTAAAAGTATACGGGCAATTATTACTGGCACTACAGGCATGGTAGGCGAAGGCGTACTACATGAATGTTTGCAGCACCCAACAGTAGAAGCTGTATTAGTTATCAACAGAAAGCCCTGTGGTATAACGCATCCTAAATTGAAAGAAATAATCCATACGGATTTCTTTGACCTTTCTGCCATTGAAGGCGGCTTAAGCGGTTACAATGCCTGCTTTTTTTGTTTGGGCATAACGTCTCTGGGCACTGCAAAAGAAGCGTATTACAAAATGACCTACACGCTTACTTTGCAGGTGGCGCAAACCCTAAGCAAGCTCAATGCTAGCATGGATTTTTGTTATGTTAGCGGCGCTGGTACAGACAGTACAGAAAAAGGCCGCATTAGTTGGGCAAGGGTAAAAGGCAAAACGGAAAACGATTTAATGAAACTACCTTTTAATAAAGTGTATAATTTTCGCCCGGGCTTTTTAAAGCCTACCGAAGGGCTAAAATATGCGCATTCATTTTACAAGTATATTAACTGGATGTTTCCTCTGGGGCGTGCGATTTACCCTTCCGGTTTTTGCACTTTAAAAGAACTCGGTTTGGCAATGATACAGGTAGTTGATGAAGGCTATGCTACCGCTATTATTGAGGGAAAGGATATTATCGCATTGGGGAAATAATTTGCAGTTGTAAGGTTATTGTCTCACAATATTCCCAGCTACAATTTAATTATAAGGCTATCGTTGGGTTAAATACTTAATTCTTATTGGTGTTTTGTATCAGCCTGCCAAAATATAGCTTTGTTGGGCTTCGCAGGTAGCGTGTGTGGGGCGGCCTATTGTACTCTTTTACAGTTGTTTTTAAGGGACGTTTTTATGCAGTATATAAAGCGTGTGTTCTTCGAATAGCGTTATTATAATTTATTTTTAACCTTATGCGTATCTAAAATATTTTTTAGTACTTCTCTTTGCTCGTCCCATACATCCCGCTTTGGTAGCGGGTTTGCAGACTGGCTGGTATGCCATATCAATATCCAGTTGGAGGATTGGGTAACTTTATAAATTTTATCCCATGTTAGTTGCGAGTTGAAAGATTCTCCTTTTATATCAAGGGATTCTTCCCCAAAAATGTATTCTATATTTTCGCTGATACGCTTGTTGGCAGCGTAATTTCTTTTAGCGGTAAAATAGGTAACAAGGGGTAAAAAAACCAACAAAATAGCAGGCGACAAAAGTTGGGATACAGAACTTTGTTTTTCATAAATCATAGCCGACACATTAAACACTAAAAGTAATACCCCGATACCCGTAAGTATTTTTGTGCTCAGCTTATCGTACAGTAAAACAAAACTTACATTGATAAAATCTGTCTCCGTTAATTTAGTCTTGATGTTCATCATGGTGTGTGGTTAAAGCCGGTGCATTATTCAGGTTTGTTAAATATTTAACTGAAGCTGAAGATAATAGTTTGATAATAAATAGTTGATTATAATACTGATGCCTTTCCCTAAAAGGGCAAAATAGTGGGTAGATAGGCAATACTTATCTAAACTTGCACTGATGATAAATTATATTCTGACCTTCAAGTGCTCGAAGCAACTTCAAATAAAGTAAAAAAAATCCATGAAATTCCATAAAACAGGAGAACGGTACGCCGTGGCAGACAGGCTGCTTATGAAGTTCAACATGCTTATGTGATGTGTGGGACAAAAAAATCAGTTAATAATTATGGGTTTACTCGTGCAGTAGTTAGCAATTAAATGGGGCCGCAAGAAAAGACAAACCAAAACCAAAATAATGACCCATAAATAAAAAACTGTTTTCTTAAATTATTATTCAATGCCGTTAAGGTGAGATAAAGACAAACATTTAAATCCTTACCTTAAAGGCATTAAATTATTATTACAAAAGGATAAAACAATCTGTATAATAAATTAAAAAAAGATAACTTTAACAAGCAGTTTGCTACCGCCATTTTTAACACATAAATTAAAATTCTTTATGCACTCACGCCGCAACTTTTTACAAAAAATTACAGCTTCGGCCATTGTTTTAAATTTACCCTGGCTTTCAACTGCCGGTTGTACCAGCCCCGTTATTAAACCATACGATGGGCCAGTATTACGAGTGGCTATTTTAGGGCTTGGCAGTTATGCAAGCCGTGTTGCAGACGCTATGCAAACATGCACCAAAGCTAAGCTGGTTGGGGCTATAAGTGGTACGCCTTCAAAGCTTGATACATGGCAAAACAAGTATAACATCCCTGCTAAAAATTGTTATAACTACAGCAATTTTGATGAAATAAAAAACAACCTGGATATTGATGCAGTTTATGTAATTACACCCAATGCGTTGCACAAGGAGCATGTGATAAGGGCGGCAAAGGCGGGTAAGCAGGTGATATGCGAAAAGCCTATGTCGGTAAATGCCAAAGACGGCCAGGAAATGGTGGACGCATGCAAACAGGCTAATGTAAAATTATTGGTTGGTTACCGAATGCACTTTGAGCCAAAAACTTTAGAAGTGATCCGTATGCGTACTGCAGGCGACTTTGGTAAGATAAATTTTTTTCAGGGCCTGTGCGGCTTTACCATTGGCGATCCAACGCAGTGGCGCCTGAACAGGGAGCTTGCTGGCGGTGGTTCGTTAATGGACATTGGTATTTACGCTATTAACGGAAGCCGTTACATGGTAGGCGAAGACCCTATTTGGGTATCCGCCACTGAAACTAAAACAGATGCGGTGAAATTTAAAGAAGGCGTTGATGAAACGATACAGTTCCAACTTGGTTTTCCGGGCGGGGCGGTGGCTTCTTGCCTTAGCACGTATAATATGAATAATCTGGATAGGTTTTTTTTAGATGGTGAAAAGGGGTATGCAGAAATGTGGCCATCTACTGGGTACGGGCCTATTATGGGGCGTACCAATAAAGGCGAATTGTCGCAACCACTAGTAACGCATCAAACGGTACAAATGGATGAAATGAGTGGCATTATATTGCAGGGCAAAAAGCCAATTGTACCGGTAGATGGGGATGAGGCCGTCAAAGACTTGAAAATTATTGATGCTATTTACCTTTCTATAAAAACGGGCAAAAAAGTAAGTTTACAATTATAACAAAATGCCGTTAAGTTTATTTTATTCTCTCCTTGCAGAAGATTAAGGTAAACAAAAACCAACAAATACTTAACTTAACGGCATAAAATTGTAGAATCCGTAATTACATTGTTTTCCATTAAAGGCAATCCGGTCCAAAAGAGTCATGCTCCTTTTTGCTTGATAGAGAAGTTGGGGGAGAGAGAAAAAGCTAAATCTTTACCAAACTGGATTAATAACAAATAGTTAAATAAGCTAAAATTATTTACAACTTAAATTTTTTGTGTAACTTGTGAAATCTAAATAGATTTTAATCAAAGGATTGTAAATAGCAATTTCCAACTATTTATTTTATAAACAATATCAATTGCTCCACACAATATTTTTGTGCAAATAATTAAGTTAGTTTTCCCGTTAAACCTATAATTTAATCCAACTTATAAATTACTCCATCTATGATTAAGCTTCTTCAGGTCACGGTTTTATGTGGCTTACTGTTTACCGGCATTACTTCGTATGCCCAAACAGAAGTACTTCCTAACGCATATGCACACAATGATTATTGGCATAAAAGACCGTTGCTGGATGCTTTGGCAGATGGCTTTACCTACGTGGAAGCAGATGTTTATTTACGGAATAGCAAACTTATTGTAGCGCATATTTTGCCATGCATTAACAAAAAGAAAACGCTGGAAATGCTTTACCTGAAACCATTATTGAAATATGTGCAGGAGCATACTGATAAAAAAAGCGGCATTAGTAAATGTGCTTTAACGCTTATGATAGATATTAAGAGCGATGCTAATAAAACCTACAGTGCATTGTTGCCGCTGCTTGCAAAATACCGATCTATTTTATCTGGCTACGAAAATGGCGAAATGAAGCTGCGCAATGTAACTATTGTAATAACTGGCCATAAGCCAATTGAAATGATTAATAATAAAGATAACCGGCTGGCATTTATGGATGAAGATTTGCGCAAATCCCCAGGGGATTCTACCAAAGATGTTTACCCTATTGCCAGTTGCAAATACAGCAATTTAGTTAGGTGGAAAGGCAAAGGCACCATCTCTGCAAGGGATATCCAACGATTGGAATACTATGTGATTGAAGCACACAAAAACGGCAGGAAAGTACGCCTATGGGCATCGCCCGAAAACAAGGCCGTTTGGGGGGAATTATTAAAATGTAATGTTGACCTTATCAACACAGACAGGCTAAAATCATTACGTAAATTTTTAATGGCAGATAAATTGCTTGTTGCAAAAAATAATGCTGTGCCTGTTCCAAATAATTAATAGCTAAGGACAAGTTTGATACAGCGTAATAGTTAGGCAGCCAAGTGAATATCCGCTCTTTGCTTAATCTAAATATGCTCCAACTCTATTTTGCTATTTCCAGTATAGGGCTGTTGGTATTTTTTATTCAACCTTATCCAACTATACAAACTATTTTTATTGGTGCTGACACCAATGACGATGTAGGTATTTCGTCAAGGAACAACCTGATAATCTAGCTCAGGAAATGGAAAGTAAACAAAGGCATGGGTGGACTACTGCATGGTTATTTTTATAGATTATTTAAAACTCACTGTTAGCAATTGTTTCACTTTTTATAGGCGATATTTTTAATAAAAACCTACCAAATGGTATTTTAACCCCAATGTTTATTTCATTAGCGCTTTAAGGAACAGCAAATGTTGTTATGATAGTTTTGCTTCTTCAATAAAAAAATTGTGATTTTTGGGCTTTATCGTTACGAATATTCTTGCATTAATTATTAATTTAAATATTGGGTTAGGTGTTGTACAATCTTTATTTGAATTAGAAGGTATGTCAATTTTATATGGATTTGTACAAATTAAAAACAACGATGTAACAGCGTGGGATAGTCTACAAGAAAACCTGCCCACAAACAAAGTATTTGCAAAAGCAGGGCCGAACTTTATAGCATCTGCTATGTGCAAGCATCAGCAAGGGTTTGGACTCGACGTTGGATTTTTAACTTAAGCCTATGAATTCAACAACATATTTCCGAATCGCATTAGTACCGGGCTAACTTTTTTCAACTACCTTGACTTTGCAGATACTCAACGTTACATAAAAACATACCACTTGCCATTATTATCTTTTGTATAGGTAAGCCCATTGCTCATTTCATGCAATTCCCTGTTACCGTTAATGCTTATATAATTTCTTTTTTCGTATACACGAATATTGTTATTTTCCCGGCTAAGATATACTACTAGTGCAGCTAAGGATGGTGCTACATCGTGTAGCCATTGTTCTTCGCTTTCTTTTACAAATGCCTGGCTCATAAATAAAGTTTTAGTAAAAGTTATGTACCAAATGGTGAGCCAAAAATTTAAGCTATTTCTGTACAAGCTGCTTTTGCTTTGTAACAGGCTAATACAGCAGTACTGATAATTATTACCGCCCGGCTTACACCAGAAGATGGGGTTGTATCAATCACTCTTACGGCATACCTATGTGGTAATTTTTCTAAAATTGCTACCTTATAACATTCTGGTGGTCTGTACAATTATATGCTAGCCTTATCTTAAAAAACATATTTATTTTAAGTTAATTGCGTTTATCTTCTCCTGCTCAAAAAAATAAAAAAGCCAATTACTACCAAAAATATTACTATGCCCGACACTATGTTATCATTCTTTAAATTTACAAGATTGGTACTGGCAACATTTTCCACATTATCATTGCCAGAAGTAATTTCAAAATTATTATCTCCTTCAATAGTAGCAATATCTTTAAAATAAATAGGCGCATCTTCTATACTGCCATTGTCTTTAAAATTTTCATAATCAGCCGAAATGTGTACGGAGTTAAAAGCGCTATAAAATAAGTTGTTGTAAGCAAAGCATTCGTTTTTTACATGTGTTTCACTTTCATGCACTTTCCAATTATCCGGTAAAAATAGTATTACTTCTTCTTCATATTTTGAAGGGTAAGCCAGCCTAAAGGGCATGGTGCGGTTTTTATCTTTTGGCTTTTTTATATGGCTATTAATTATAAAAGCGGAAAATGAAAACCTTTTTACGTCTTTAGTTTTTATCCAAAATTGCGGTAGGCTGTAATATTCTTTTGAAGTAAATATGCCACTACTGTCATTATCAGTATACGTAAGGCTATCGGCTTTTATATCCTCGTAGTATGCCGCATAAAATTTTTTATAACTATCCAATAGTTCTGTATTGCTTTGTTCATTAAAATCGCTCCGTATTACATCAGCTTCTCCGCCTTGAAAAATGGTTGTCACCACCAATGCGGCACTGCCTTCAATATCTGTTGCCGTAAAATATTCTAAAATATGCTGTTTGCTCACACTCTTAAATACAATGGTTGTTATTTCCGTAGTAGCCGCATCAATCACCAGGCCTTTTTGGTAATCGGGATAAAAGAGATTTTTTATATTGCCTCTCTGGTAAGCTATTGTAGGGTCAAACCAATAGTAATCGTTGCCAAGCTTTACCCTTACCGTAACATGGTCAAAGTCAGTAGGGGCGGGCAATAGCGAGTCCGTAGCTTTTTTACCATCGCTGTTTATAAGTACCGGGCATGCTTCAATATCCATTGCACGGAGCATTACACAGAGTAAATAAGATTTTTCTTTACAATCGCCAAACCGCTGCGCAAATACTTTTTCGGCGCTGGCGGGCTTGTGAGAGTTTATGCCCATTTCAATGCCCATGTACCGTATATCATCCTGCACAAACCTTAATGCCGCACTGGCCCTATGTTCATCACTGTTATGTTTCGCTTTAATTTCCGTTACCATTTTTTGCAGTGCCGCACCTAGTTCGGCTTTTATAGGAAACAGCTCCATCGCCCAATTATTTACTTCTTTCCAGCTAGTATATTCGCTTACTAAAATGGATGCATAAGGGCTATACCAGGAAGGGGTATAATCTTGCCGCACTAATGGCGGCACATTGGTTGTTTTCCATTCATACACCTGAGCGCCATCAACCCTACTTATTACAGGCTCTACTTTAGTATTGAGGTTTTTTATCTTCACCATCCTTTCTTTGGGCACTACCAACTTGTAATAAATATTGTAAGTAGGTACACCATACTGCAGGCTGAAATCTCCCGAATATTTATTTTTGAATATCGGGTTAAATCCTTGTAAGGTATAGCTCCATTCAATGACATCGCCTTTGCGTACATCTTCCAGAATAAGCAAGGCATTAAGGGTGCCGTTGTAAATAAAGTTGTTCAATTCTTTTTCCTGGTGTACCGTCTTTATGCTTGATAGCTGTAGTTTATTGATAGTCTCCCCATTACGGATAATCCGGATGGTATGAAAAAATAATTGCTGGTAGGAGGGATTAAAATTAATGGATATTTGTGAGCCGTTTTGTACGCCGGATTGTGAAATTATTTTTTTGCTATGCCGTATATATTCGCTTTGGCTTGCTAAAGAAACTTGTATCTCGTAACCAACATCTATATAGCCGTCTGCCGCATATTTATCCAACAGCGTAATTCCGTAATCTACAACATTGGTAGTAACCCAGGCTGGCACTTTGGCAATTGAAAGCTTTGAAGATTGAGGCAAAACAACATTGGTAATGAGGGCAAAAAAGATAAGTGCACAAAGCTTCATTTATAAGGTTCTTGAGGTGGAAAATATACTTACAAGATAATAAGCTTTTTTGGATTGTAAAGATTAATGCCCCATTTATCATGCAACAAAGGAGAG
>JAYVUJ010000119.1:0-6588 GCA_043788035.1 Ferruginibacter sp.
TTCATCCATTTCGCTAATATCAAAACCAGTAAATTCTTTTATAGAATCGTACATGGTTATCCTTTTATACGGCGCTTTAAAATCTATCTCTTTATCACCAACGGTAACTTTGCTTACGCCGTTTGTCGCAATGGCAGCCTTCTCCAGCAATAGCTCTGTAGTGTCCATCATCCACTCGTAATCTTTATAAGCAGCATAAAACTCTAACACCGTAAACTCTGGGTTATGGGTGCGGTCCATTCCTTCATTCCTAAAATTCCTACTAAATTCATACACAAAATCAAAGCCGCCAACTATCAATCTTTTTAAATACAGCTCATTAGCAATACGCATGTACATCGATACATCCAACGCATTATGGTGTGTTGTAAACGGCCTTTCAGCAGCGCCACCAGGTATGCTTTGCAATACCGGGGTATCTACTTCCAACGCACCGCGTTCATTTAAAAACTCACGTATAGCGTTCACCATTTTAGTACGCTTAATGAAGGTTTCTTTAACAGCGGGGTTCACTATTAAATCTGCATAGCGCTGGCGGTACCTAAACTCAGGGTCTGTTACCTCATCAAATGCTTCGCCATCTTTTTCCTTAACTATCGGCAACGGGCGCAAACTTTTTGTAAGTATAGTAAACTCTTTTACATGGATAGATATTTCGCCAGTCTTGGTAGTAAAAACATACCCTTTAATGCCAATGATATCGCCAATATCAACCAGTTTTTTCCAAACCTGCTGGTACATTGTTTTGTCTTCGCCGGGGCAAATATCATCTTGCTTAATATAAAATTGAATTTTGCCTACACCATCTTGTATCACTGCAAAGTTTGCCTTGCCCATATCCCTAACGCTCATTATCCTTCCGGCAATACATATATCGGCAAACAGATCTTTATTTTCTTCTCCCCTAAAATTTTCTTTTATAAATACTGAGTTAGTGTTAACAGGGTACAACGCCGCAGGGTAGGCATCAATGCCCATACTTTTTAAAGTGTTCAGCTTTTCTCTTCTAATAATTTCCTGCTCTGATAAATGTTGTGTGCTCATGTAATAAATAATTGTTGCAGGTTTTAAGCCGCTGGTAACTTTATAAAATTTTTGCGAAGATACCGCATGCAACTGATTTGTACGTTAGCATAGGTTGGTAATTATGTGCAGCATACTTGCCTATCTTTGCCATTATAAAATACGTAAACTATGAAAAAGTTATTATTTATTCTCTTGTTTGCCACCCTATTTGCAGGCTGCGATGTAATTCAACAAGTAACGCAAACCGCAGGGCTGGGCCCGGTAACGCAGCTAGAAGCCGGGCAAGGCATTAAAGAAGCATTAAGCCAGGGATTAGTAAAAGCAGTGCTTCAACTAAATAAAGAAGATGGCTTTTTTAGAGATGCCGCCTATAAAGTGTTGCTGCCGCCAGATGCAATAAAAATAGAAAACACTTTACGTTCCCTTGGATTAAACAGCATGGTTGATAAAGCCATCCTTCAAATAAACCGTGGTGCCGAAGATGCCGCTGGTTATGCCAAGCCAATTTTTGTAAATGCCATCCAAAACATGACGCTGAGCGATGCCATAGGGTTGGTAAAAAATGGCGATACAAGTGCCACACATTTCTTTAGGGAAAAAACTACTACCCAACTAATGGCGGCATTTCTGCCAGTAATAAAATCATCTTTAAATAAAGTAGATGCCACAAAATATTACGGCGACATTGTAAATAAATACAATGATTTTCCATTAACGTTTACAAAGATTAACCCGGACCTGGCAGGATATGTAACCGCAAAAGCAACCAATGCTTTATTTGACCAGATAGCATTGGAAGAAAAAAATATCAGGAACAATTTTGCAGCAAGGTCTACAGATATTTTGAAGAGAGTATTTGGAGGCTTATAAAAATAATTTTGTTTACTAAAAAAGGTTGCTTCAATAGTTATGGAGACAACCTTTTTTATGACCAAATATTATTTAGTATAACATCGATGGAACAGCCTTCATCCAGCACAAAGGTGTAAGGAGCTGTAGGTGTAATTTTTTCTAACTGATATTTTCCATCTTCTTTTGAATGGTACACTTCTATTTCATTTTTATCAACATCGATGATAATGTAATAAGGTATTTTTTGCGACTGATAAATGTAGAATTTGTTGTTACGGTCTTTTATAGCTGTTGATGGCGATAAAACTTCTACAACTAATGCTGCGGGGAAATCAAGGAAAGATTTAGTTATTTCTTTACAAACTATTACTGTATCAGGCTGTATAACTGTGTCGTCAGATATCTTAATATCAATAAAATCATAAACCCTGGAATTTTTACAACCAGATTCCTTCAAACTATTCCTTAATTCAGCAATGACATTTGCCGTAACCCATTGATGCTTTGGAACTGGTGCAGGGCTCATCGCATATGGGATACCGTCAATTATTTCCCAACGCCCTTCTCATTGGCAATACTCTTCGTAAGTATAATGCGGCAGTACTTTTGCTAATGAAGAGATAAAACAAATTTACACTAATTAATTTAAAGCCAACAATACCTGCCAGGCCTTGTTTATTTTACCCTCATTCAATAATTCCTTAGCATAATAATGCAATTCTTTTTCCATCTCTTCCGGGTTTATGGAATAATATTGAATGATGTTCTTAAGTGTATCGTCATCAAATGCCGCATCTACAAAAGGCAGTTCCTGCACACTGGCCAGCAAGTTTAAATCATCCATTAATAAAATATGGCTGTTGCGGATATCTGCCGGCAAAGCTGCTATGCCAACACCTTGTTTACCCCTTGATGCCGCTGCATTAATATCGTCCATTCTTTTAAATTAATAATTTTTATTGGTTGCTGACAAGCCTATTGTAAATTACAAGATACCATTACAATTATTGGTGTAAAAAATAGGGATAAAAGAAGAACGCCATACTATTTTATGTTACCACTTTTCTTCTTCATCAAAATCTTTTTCGCTTTGCCGGAAAGCACTTTTAGCCGCAGCTTTTTGTTGCTGCCTTTCAATAATTAGCTGTGCTATTATTTTGCCCGCATCTTCATTGGGGTTATCTTTTAGCACTTGCTTTAACCTGGCTTCGTTTACATCTATGCGGTAAAGCAGTTGTACAAGATGGTTGAAATTATTTTTAATCAGTTCGTTTATTTTAAACGCCAAAAAAATTTCAGCATCCTGCATTTCGTTTACTGTGCCTGGCAAGGCAAACGTTTGCTGCAGGTAATATTGAAGCTCTTTATTCATAAAAATAGTTGTTTAAAATTCGGCTATTTATGGCGTGCCCCAAGCCGCGGCGGCAAGGGGCCAAGCTATCCACTGCAATCTTTTTTTGCGGGTGACCCGACAAAAAAAGAATTTCCGTTGCTATCCCTCACGCTTCAGCTTGCTACCATTTGCTAAACTAGTATTTTTCTACAACGCCCAAGCCAAACAAAGCAAAATCATATTTTACCGGGTCATCTTTATCAAGGGTTCGCAGGTAAGCGGTAAGTTCCAGGGCTGCGTTCCAATCAGTTTGGTTCCTGTTAAGCAAGTTAAATCTTTTTGCAACCCTTGCTACATGCACATCTATCGGGCATACCAGCTGGGCAGGCGAAACGCTTTTCCAAATACCAAAGTCAACTCCTTTTTTATCCCTTCTAACCATCCATCGTAAAAACATATTAAGCCGTTTGCAACTGCTATTTTTTTCTGGCGAAGCAATATGCTTTTTAGTGCGGTGAGGGATATCTTCCAGCGAAAAAAAATAATGGTGAAAAGCAATAAGGCTGTTCTCTGTTGTGTCATCTGCCTTTTGCAACCCTAAAGTAAATGCTTTTTCAAGCGTGTTGTGCAAAGCGTAATGATGTTTAAAAAATGCCACAAAATATAATAGGTCTGTCGTGTTGAATGTGCGGTGCTTAAATGCCAGCAGTTTCTTAAGGTCAGTCAGTTCATGGTGTAAACAAAAGTCGTGCGGGGCATTATCCATCAGCGCCAGCAACTCTTTACTTTTATTAATAATTGTAGTGCGGTTGCCCCATGCAAAAATGGCTGCAAAAAAAGCCGCTATTTCAATATCTTGTTTTTTAGTAAATAAATGTGGTATGCAAACGGGATCGTCTTTAATAAACAAAGGCTGGTTATATTCTTCTACTTTACTATCTAAAAAATCTTTTAGTTGTTGCATAAATAAAATCCTTAATTACCTGCCTGTATCCATTAATGCGCAAACGCTACCTGGTAAATATTAGCCCACAACTTACCAGTAACATGTATCTTATCGGTAACACTATCATAGGCAATCCCATTCAATACATCAGCCGCGGGGTTTCTATTTTTTGCTTCAAATGTTAGCGAGCTTAGGTCGTGCTTGCCTACTACTTTGCCGGTTGCAGTGTCTATTTTAACAATGCTGTTGTTTTGCCAAATATTGGCGTACAAGTAATCCTTTATATATTCCAGTTCGTTCAGGCTATCTCTTGGCTGCCCGTTTTCCGTAACATTTAATTGCCTTGATGGCTTCAGTTTTATTGGGTCAAGGTAAGTTAGCACTGCAGTACCATCACTCATAATAAGGCGCTTTCCATCTGTGGTAAGGCTCCAGCCTTCGGCATTTTCATACGTGAAAGAATCCAGCTTTTTATAAGTAGCAGCATCATATACAGACCCTACTTTGTTTTTATAAGTAAGCTCGTATAATGTATTGTTCAAAAACACAATGCCTTCGCCAAAATACATTTTATCAAGCGTTATTTTCTCATCAAACTTACCTGTCAGCAAATTTATTACGCAAATCATAAATTTTGCCAGCGGCAGGTTTTGAGGCGAGCCGGTACTTTCAAACAGTTGCCCGTTGTGTACTAACAATCCTTCCGTAAACAAAGCTGCATCGTGCGGAAAACTTTGCTTTACGGCATAATTTATTACGGGTGTAACTAGCACTTCAAGGGCTGCTTCTTCACTGTGCTTTTCTGCATTATTGTTACAGCCCCACGCAACAAAAAATAGTAAAATAAAACAACAGGCTAACCTTGCGTTATAAAGCACAGGGCTATAAATTTATAAGTTGATGAAGGCAAATTTACCCAATAGCTTGTTTCAGATCTTCTACTAAATCATCCGCATCTTCAATGCCAACGCTTAGCCGTATCAAGCCATCTGCCAAACCATTTTTAATCCTTTCTTCTCTTGGTATTGAGGCATGCGTCATGCTTGCAGGATGATTGATAAGCGATTCTACGCCACCTAAACTTTCTGCCAGCGCAAATAATTTAGTGGCTGATAATACCTTAAAAGCCGCTTCTATGCTATCATCTTTTAAAGTAAAGCTCATCATACCGCCAAAAGCACGCATCTGCAATTTGGCAATAGTATAATTGGGATGGTCTGCAAAACCGCACCAGTAAACCTTATCTACATTAGGGTGCTTGCGTAAAAAATGCGCCACTACATACCCATTTTCACAATGCTGCTTCATGCGTACATGCAAGGTTTTTATGCCTCTCAATACTAAAAAACAATCCATAGGCCCGGGCACTGCGCCGCAACTTTTTTGTATAAAATACAACTGTTCCCGAAGGGCTGTATCGTTCATCATTAACGCGCCTTGTATCACATCGCTATGGCCGCCTAAATATTTTGTAGAGGAATGCATTACTATATCTGCGCCTAAATCTAACGGGTTCTGCAAATAAGGCGAAGCGAAAGTGTTATCTACGCATAACAGCGCCCCTGCTGCTTTTGAAATTTTTGCAACCGCATGTATATCGGTAATGTTCATCAATGGGTTGGTTGGTGTTTCTATCCAGAGTAGTTTTGTGTTTGGGGTAACAGCGGCCTGTACATTGGCAACATCGGTAGTATCTACATAAATAAATTTAATGCCGAACTTTTCAAATATTTTACTAAATAAACGGTAGGTGCCGCCGTACATATCGTTGGCTGCAATCACTTCATCGCCGGGGCTTAATAATTTAATGACCGCATCTGTAGCTGCCACGCCGCTGCTAAATGCAAGCCCGTATTTTCCGTTTTCAATAATCGCCAGCGCATCTTCCAGCGCTTTGCGGGTAGGGTTTTGGCTGCGGGCATATTCATAGCCTTTATTTTGCCCAGGCGCCGTTTGCACGTAAGTAGATGTTTGGTAAATAGGCGTCATAATAGCGCCGGTACTCGGGTCAGGCTCCGCGCCTGCGTGAATTATTTTTGTAGCCAACTTCATTATATATAGATTTTGATTGTTTAAAAATTACTGGACTGCAAAGTACGGGTTTTGCTTTTATCCCCTGAAAGGGAAAATATTTTGTACTGGCATTAAAAGCATAGCCGGTAAAGTTTTTTGGGCACCCGGGCGGGCTATGCACTACAATCTTTTTTACGGGCGGGCCGAGAAAAAAAGGATTTTCGCTCCTATCCCTGGAGCTTCGTTACCAATAGTTGTTCTTTATAGTTATAGCTTTTTATTCTACTGTTTAAATAAAAAATTACGTAATAATATTTGCCGCACACAAGTACCGCCAATCAAAATTATTATCCTCATGCGCTGCTTTTGGAAGTATCTTTTTATCAAGCACCGATTTTTTTAATACGCCTTTGATTAC
>JAYVUJ010000120.1:0-5679 GCA_043788035.1 Ferruginibacter sp.
CATGCGGCTGAGCGCCTTTGCATCCGCCTTGTCATTTTTAGTTTTGATACCGATAGCGGCTATGTATTTCTTTGACTTGTTGGGCAGCACCACAGATACGCTATATCCATGCAAGAACAGGAACAGCGCACAGTTCTCATAGTACCGCCGGTGACCTCCATAACGATGCTTACTGGCAAGCCATTTAAGCTACAGCTGCTTTTAACCCATTTTACAAACTCCGCAAAGCCCGCTTTTGTATTGGGAAATTTGCCGCTGCGGATAGCTTTCACGTGTTGCGCCAGGTCGATAGTGGAGAGGCCGGCATGGAAATCGCTTTTTGAAATGTCGATGCCGATAGAATATTTGATCATAACTATTGTTTTATAAAAACAATGATCCTTTCCTATTCCTTTGCTCATATTTTATACAGCATGGCGAAGCAGACCCGCCTGCTTAAGTACTGTTGTGGGTAAGGAAAAGAGCTGCCGGAATATATCTATCACGTGAGTATCAAATAAATTGTACTTTGCCCGATGCCAGGAAATCGCCGGCAGCTTATTGTTTTAGATGAAATGCAAAGATATGAGCCCGGCCGCAGGGGTGCACACATAGTTATGCGTTTTAAGTTAGGAGTTGGTTGCTTGCGCTTTTGTAACTTTTTCGATTACCATTTGTGGAGTTACCATGTGCATACAGGCATGGTCGCCGCGGTAGCAGGGCTTGTTGCCAAATACAGAACAGGGCCGGCAATATAACTGCGCCTGCACTATATTTTCATTTTGTTGTGCCCAGCCATTAAACCCTGCAAAGGGATGTGTGGCACCCCAAATGCTTATTACCGGTACGCCAAATAAGGAGGCCAGGTGCATGTTGGCAGAATCCATGCTGACCATAGCAGTTAAGTTGCTGATGATGGCGAGCTCTTGGGTAAAAGAAAATTTACCAGCCATGTTATGCACGTTCGGTATTTCATTAGACCACTGCTGCAATATAGCCGCTTCATTTTTTGCACCGCCAAAAAGCAGGACGAGATTATTTTCAGCAGCTAATTTTTGCACCACTGATTTCGTTTTTTTAAGCGGATACATCTTTTCTTCGTACTGCGCAAATGGTGCTATGCCTATTATTTTTTTATAGGAAGAAAAAGTATTTTTTGCTTCTTGAGGGATAGTTTGATTTTTAGGAAAAGGCGCCTGGTTGTTTAAGATAACGCTGATGTCAAGGCTTCGGAACACGTCTGCATACCTTTCATGCATTGGTTTTAGTGGCTTGAATACTTTATCTTCTTTGCTTGTCAATGCCTTTTTTTCTGCCCTTCCTTTATCGATTGTTGCTGTTGGGATGTTGCTGAAGGTAAAAAACAATTTTAAGGCGGAAGACCGCAGGACACTGTGCAGGTCTGCGATTGCATCGAATTTACTTATTTCTTTTAGTTCTTTATACAAACGGTACATACCCGGCACGCCTTTGTGCTGCGCTTTTAAATTGACCCCATAAAAGTAGCATCTATCTATGTTTTGAAACAAGGGCTTTAAAAATGCATTGGATACCACTGTTATTTGCAGTGCCGGATTTTGCTGCAACACATTTTTGATTACAGGTACCGTCATGGCTACATCGCCCATGGCAGAAAAACGTATGGCCAGGATATGTTTAGGTTGCTGCACTATTTATTTTGCTGTTGGTACAATACTGGGTTTAGGCCTGGGTCGTTGTACATTTTCATTTGCTTGTACACTTTCATGTATTTGTTGCCCTGTGCAATGTCGGCGAGTAATTCGTCAATAGCTGTTGAAAGATCTTTGCGTTGTTCTATCAACACAGCCAGTTTTTCGGTGCAGTCAATTACATGCTGCACACTTGCACTACCACGGTGCACCTCAACATTCATGTGGTATATTTTCAGGGCTAAGATAGATAAACGGTCAATTGCCCAGGCAGGGCTTTCGGTATTGATGGTGGTCGTTTTATTGGGCACTATGTTTTTATATTGGGCTAAAAAATAACTGTCGATATACTCCACCATATCAGTGCGAAGCTGGTTGGATGAATCAATCCTTCTTTTTAGGGCGAGCCCTTCAACAGGGTCTATTGTTGGGTTACGTACAATATCTTCCAAATGCCATTGTACGGTATCTATCCAATTTTTGCTGTATAGCAAATGCTCAATAGCTTGTACCGGGTAATGGTTATTTACTGGCATATCCACATCATCCAGCAAATGGTAGTTGTGGATACTTTTTTCAAAAATATCATTGCATAATGCACTTATCATAATTGTATTTCTATAGGTTTTTTGTTATGGAGTACAATGTAATAAATTGGTATACCAATTAATACAATTATTAAGCCTGGCCAGGTAAATGCGGGCTTAAAAACAATCAGTAAAATACAAAATGAAATAGCCATTAAAATATAGATGGCGGGTAGTACGGGGTAACCAAATGCTTTGTAAGGCCGGTCTGCATCAGGCATTTTTTTTCTTAAAATAAATATGCCGGCAATGGTTAGCGCATAGAACATTACTACCACAAACGAGATCATATCCAGCAGGTCGCCGTACTTGCCGCTTAAGCACAATAGCGCTGCTACCAGGCATTGTATCCACAAGGCAAAACCTGGTACCGCATTTTTATTTAGCCTTGCGGCATGTTTAAAAAACAGCCCATCTTTCGCCATGGTGCTATACACCCTTGCACCGGCTAGTATTAATCCGTTATTACAGCCAAAGGTAGAAATCATTATCATTACTGCAATTACATACGTGCCAATGTTACCGAACATGGCGTTGCTGGCTGCTACTGCTACCCTATCTTTCTCAGCATGCGCAATGGCATCCATCGGTAATACTGCTAAGTACACAAGGTTGGCGCATACATAAATTACGGTTACTATCAACGTCCCTAAAAATAAACTAAGCCCAATATTTTTTTTGGGATTTTTAATTTCACCGGCAATGAAGGTTACATTATTCCATGCGTCGCTGCTAAAAACAGAGCCTGCCATAGACCCTGCAATGCCGCCTAACAAAGCTGTTCCCGTAATGCCGGCTATTGTAAAGCCAGCACTTGCATTGCAGGCATCTTTTAAAGATGTTTTTGTAGCTACCCACGCATTGGTCCAGTTAGCGTGCCACACAAGAGGATTAAAAAAAATAAATCCTGCTATTATCAAACCAAAAAGCGATAGTAATTTTGTAGAGGTAAAAATATTCTGTATCCATTTGCCACCTTTTACACCTTTGGTATTTGTGTAGGTAAGTAAAATGATGAGAAGTATAGAAACAACTTGTGCTGCGCTGATAGAAAAGAAGGTAGGCACATTACAGGCATCAAGTCCGGTTTGTATTTTAATAAGCTTATTGTCTTCGCTTAAAGGTGGTATAAGGTAGGCAGCAAACTTGGAAAAAGCCACGCCTACTGCCGCAATGGTGCCCGTTTGTATTACCGCAAAAAGGCTCCATCCGTATAAAAAACCAACTAATGGATTGTAAGATTCTTTGAGGTAAACGTACTGTCCGCCTGCTTTTGGGAACATAGCACTCAACTCGCCATAACTTAATGCAGCAGTCAATGTCATAAAACCAGTAATGAGCCAAACAGCAATCAGCCAGCCTGCGCTGCCTACGTTCCTGGTAATATCGGCACTCACTATAAATATTCCGGACCCTATCATAGAACCAGCAACAATCATAGTAGCATCAAATAAACTTAAGGTAGGCTTAAAAGTGGTGAGCTTTTCTGTCATAATCAATAATTGGTTTACATATTATATCCGGGGCACAAAAAATCCCGCTAATTGGTAACGGGATTGAAGATATATAATTTGAACGGATTATTGCTTTGCCGTTTCATTCATTTGTTGGTTAAGACCTTTAATTACGTCGGGGGTAATGTTGAGCGCAGAATCTTTATAAAATAAATAATCAAGCCCGGTGCCAGTTGCAAGAATGTAACTGTAGTTTTTGCTTTTGTTATACTCCTTCATAAAAGCCCTTACCTTACTTTGCATATCTTCCATTATTTTGGCTCCTTTTTCTGCCAGGCGTTGGGCCTTGATTTGTTTGTCAGCTTCAATATCCTGTTGTTTTTGCCCAAGCTTAGCTTGAAAAGCTTCTGCTTCCTGTTGTGTTATCGCATTTCCCTTTTTAAGGAATTCATCCTTTTCAGCAGAAAGCGAACGGTAGCGGCTTTCATACTCTTGCGCTATGGTTTTTTGCTCTGCTTCCAATTCTCTTTTTCGTAGTTTAATGAAGGTTACATTGCTATACAAAGAATCTAACTCAACATAAGCAACAACGGATATTTTATCACCGCAACTATCTTTTTGTTTGTAGCCAGCTGTAATACTCCCTTTAGGTAGTAATTTATCATGGGCAAAATGATAGTAATACAGTACCCCTACGGCTATTACTAACAAGATATTCAACACTAAGGAAAATTGCTTCATGCCATTATTTATTTACAGCAAGATAGCCACAAACTGTGTTTTTTCAATCGTTATGCAGGAAGTTTTAGGAAAGGGTTAACAGCAGCAAATATATTATAATACACATTTTTGGATACGGTAAATATGTAAACTTTTTATTCAGCTGCAAACGTAATGGGCTACCCTCTATATGCATTTATTGGTTGATTATATTGAATTGCAGGTTCCCAAAGCGGGCTTTCGGAAATTATTGATTCAGCTAGTTTATACAATGCCGTAATATCTGGATTTTCAGTTTTAACATCCGATATCTTTCCATCTTCTGTTATCATAAAACTTATTACAACCTTATAAAAATGTTTTCCTTTAATTGTCTTCCTTAACGACCTGCGGGGCATTTTCTTTACCAAATAGTTTCGCCATGCTACACTTGTACCTATGAAAGCTGCTTCTTTTTGATAAACACAATCATGGTCTTTGGTAATTCTTTCCAGTGCGTAACATTTGCTGGTTTGTAAAACATTTGCTGCGAAAATTATTTCCATGCTTTTATTGTTATTGGGAGATGGATAATAATATTCCCAAAGTAATGATTTAAGACCGGCTATAAAATCTCCTTTATCTCTTATTTTACCATCGTGGTAAAATCCAATTCCTTTGCCATTTCCAATATTATCGAGTGCAAAGGAGTCTTCGATATTACCATTTTTATACCATGACTTATTGCTGCCGGTCATTTTCCAAAAGGTAGATGATACTTCTTCTCAATTTTCCCATCAGTATACCACTTGTCCAGATTACCATGTTCTTTGTTATTTATAAAATTGGATGATAACATTTTATGCCCCTCATTGTCGTAATATATATACAAACCTTGCATTACTTCACTTTTGGCGTTTTTACAAGTTCCGATACAAATTATGTTGTTTCTAAAAGCACTATACATTGTTCGTTGATAAAGCGTATCAGCAGATTTTGTTTTATAAACTATTAGGCTATACACCGCACTTATTTTATTTGCGGGTTTTTCTTCATTATCTAAAAAATATCGGAGCGAATCTGTTATTTGAGCAAAACTTTTTTGAAGCAATATCGAAAGAATAAATACAACTGCCAGTTTTTTAAGAAGCATACCTGATAAATTAGTAAGTTACGAATATAAATAATAAAGGTTATCCCTTATTGATCAGGAATTACTACTACAACCAAGGCACGTAAAATCAACACTTTATATTCCTTAAACTTATAATACAAAAAGCATAAAAAAAG
>JAYVUJ010000121.1:0-8593 GCA_043788035.1 Ferruginibacter sp.
ATGACAGCCTATTAAAAAGAGAAACGCCACAACAATATTGGCAATAATAAAAACCTTTTTAGTCAATATGCGGAAAAGGGCTTTTGGCATTGCATAAAGATAGTAGAAAGGAAAGAGTATTAATAATTGAGGGTATTTTGTGTATTACAGGCAAGCGAATTTGAAAAAAGGACTAGTTTTAATACTGAATAACCTACCTAATGCTTTTGTATCAAAAGCATTAAAATCTTTGGTTAAAGATCTTCTTCAGAGGCTCTTTTCAAAATATTTTTTTCTTCATCAGTTAGTAAGTGGTACCCTTTTTGGCTTATTTTATCTAATATTTCATCAACCCGCTGAGGGGTAATGTTAGCCGTTTTTTTGTAAGGATTCCTGCCATCTGTATTATAAAAAACTTTTTGTTTAACGTTAGCAGTAATGTTAGTTTTATTAGGATTAAAAAGATGCATGAACCAATTATAGAGATTATTCATCCATATACTACCGTCAATATCTTTTTTCAGTAGATAAATAAATACAAAACCCGCAGCGGCCCCGGCTAAATGCGATAAGCTATGAGCGGCGCCAAAGGAAGCGATGCCTGCAAAATCTATCAAAATATAAACAAGCGTAAGCACCCAAATTGGTATGCCACCATTAAGGTTACGAAAAAACCTAAAATTTGGTGCAAGGGTTGTTGCTGCTACTGCTACCGCCATTGTTGCCGCATTGCTGCCTAACAATGCAGCGTTATTTACCGAAAGGCGCAATGAGGGGATGGCGTAGTTTGCTAGAATAAAAACTACAGCGCCAGCAAGCCCCCCATAGATATAAACCGGAATTAGTTTTTTATTGCCTGTAAGCTCTTGTAAAATAAAGCCGAATGACCAAAGCCATAACATATTGCTAAGTATTTGCAAAACACTTATTTGGCTAAACATATAAGTTAAAATCGTCCACGGGCGTTCTGTTAATTTAGTAAGCTGCCCGGGCAGTTCAAAATACTGCACAACCTGATTAGAAAACACCACCTCATCTTTTTGAAAAAAGTAGTAAACAACCTTTAATGTTAATAGTATTAAAAAGAAAATGATGTTAATTGTAACAAGCCCCATTAATGCATTACCATCCTGGCCAAGGCTTAACCTGCGGCGAGGCTGCCTAAAATTTGAATACCGTTCTGATTCTCCCATGTGAAAAAGTATTATTACAAATCTACAAATGGCGATTGAAAATTGTTGTTAAGTTTCAATAAAATGTTTTTCTATTTGTCTTGTTCCAGATAAGGATTACTAAAAAACCTACTATAGCGCCACCAATATGTGCAAAATGCCCCACGTTATCACCTGCAATTTGGCGTACTCCACTAAAAACCTCTAATAAAATGAAACAGGGGATAACATATTTTGCTTTTATAGGAATGGGTATAAAATAAACATACATATTTGTATTTGGAAAAAGATAGGCAAATGCAGCCATTACGCCCATAATAGCGCCGGACGCTCCAATAGCACTATATTGCTGTTTGTAAGCTTCGATTGTATCGGCTGTCGACATGCCATATGATAAAGCGTCACTTGATTTAGCAAACTGCCCTGCACTAAATGGAACACTTAATTCAATAAAAATACCAGCGCCAATACCGCAAATAAGATAAAATATCAAAAAATTTTTTGACCCTAAATACCTTTCCATTTGTGTGCCGAACATCCAAAGCGTAAACATATTGAACAAAATATGCGTGAGCCCATTAGGGTCGTGCATAAACATGTTGGTAATAAATTGGTGTGGGTGAAATAGCGATGAAGTATAATAATGCAGCGCTCCCCATTCAGTAATATTAAAGCCTTTCATTAAAACCTGAGCTAAATAAACCAATATATTAATGATGAGTAAATTGAAAATAATCGGAGTATCTCTTTGAAGAGAATTATTAAATTTAAATGCCATAAATCAAAGTTAATAGTTAATTTTTCAATTGAAGCAGCACTACACATTCTATGTGGTGCGTGTGTGGGAACATATCTACCGGCTGTATTTTTTCTACCGTATATTTTGCTGATAACAATGCTATATCCCTTGCCTGAGTTGCAGTATTGCAGCTGACGTAAACAATTTTAGGTGCAGCTATCTCCAGTAATTTTATAATTAATTTTTCATGCATGCCTGCACGTGGCGGGTCGGTTATTATAACATCTGCCTTACCGTGCTGTTCAAAAAATTCATCGTTACATATTTTTATCACATCGCCTGCAAAAAATTCTGCGTGCGTAATATTGTTGAGTGCGGCATTTATCTTAGCATCTTCAATGGCTTCAGGGATGGTTTCTACCCCAATAATTTTTTTAGCCAGCTTGCTTATAAAAATGCCGATGCTACCAGTGCCACAGTATAAATCGTATACAATTTCATTACCGGTAAGTTGCGCAAAATCCCTAGTAATGGTATATAGTTTTTCCGCCTGTTTGGTGTTGGTCTGAAAAAAAGATTTAGGGCCAATCTTAAATTTAAATTCTTCCAGCTGTTCAATAACAAAGCCTTTACCGAAATAAACTACCGGCGTAAGGTCGTATATGGTATCGTTCCATTTTGGGTTGATGGTGTACAATAAGGTAGTGATAGATGGCACCTGTTGTAAGATATGACCCATCAGTTTTTTCGTCTCTGCTTCATCTTCGTTATTCAAACAAATATTTACCATCAGCTCGCCCGTGGTGCAATAACGGATAATAATATTGCGCAGCCAGCCGGTATGCTTTTTAATATCGTGATAAGAATAATTTTGCTGTTCCGCAAAATCCCTGATGGTATTGCGGATGCTGTTATTTACCTCATCCATCAGGTAACAAGTCTTTATTTCAATAATCTTATCAAAAATTCGGGGTACGTGAAAACCTAAAGCGCCACGCCCATCGGCTTTCTCCCAGTTAAAGGGTTCCTCCGTTTCAGTATTGGAAAAAGTATCAGCCAACGTATTTGCGGGCAATTTAGTTGTTGAAGGTGGTGGACCGAATTCCTTTAATTCTTCCATTGTTAAATACTTTTTCTTGCTAAAAGTAAAATCCAGTTTATTTCTGTAATGGATAGTATCTGCACAGCCAACCATGGGCAACATTTCTGGCAGTTCCACTTTGCCAATGCGCCGCAGATTTTGGGCAACTTCCTGTTGTTTGTATAGCAGTTGTTTATCGTATGGCAACATTTGCCATTTGCAGCCGCCGCAAATGCCAAAATGCTGGCAAAAAGGCGTTACTCTTTCGGGGGAGTACGCATGTATATGTGTGGCTTTTCCTTCGCCCCAATCTTTTTTGTTAGTGCTTATAAATACATCCACCACATCGCCCGGCACGGCACCCTCAACAAAATATACTTTGCCATCAAACCTGGCTACAGATTTTCCTTCGGCTGCATAACCAGTAACTGTTATCTTCTCTAATAAAAACTTTTTTCTTTTCACGCATGCAAAAGTAACCAGCATTTTTGTTTTTTTGGTAGATAATACAAACCGTACTTCATTGTTAACATAATGCAATATAAAATACGGGTGTTGGCACCCTGCTCATTAACGGTCTATTTTAAATACTTTTGTAATTACATTAAATTTACTAATGAAACGATACCTTATTTTAATGGCGGCAACATTTTGCTTTGCCAGCGCCCAATCTCAAAGCTTTAAAGTAACCCTGCAAACAACCCAGTATAAATCGGGCATTGCATACCTTACTTACCACATGGGCAAAAGCCTTGCGGTAGAAGATTCAGCAGCAGTAAACAGTAATGGTGTTGCTATTTTTTCAGGTAAAAGAAAATTACAGCCAGGCATTTATGCGCTGGTATTGCCAGGCAAAAGTAAAAGTGTAGATTTTTTAGTTGATAAGGAGCAATTGATAACAGTTAAAGTAGATACTACAGACCTGGTTGCAAAAACAATTGTTACCGGTTCGCCAGCCAATGCGCTGTTGCAGCAATACCAAAAAATAATTGCCTCAAAAGCTCAATTGATGGATGCTGAAAAACGGGCATACGGTTTTTCTTCAACAAAAGCCGATACAGCCTTGCACGAAGCCAATTATAATAAGCTAAATAAAGAATTAAATGATTACAGGGAAAGCATTATTAAAACACAGCCAAAATCTATGCTCGCAGCCTTGCTAAGTGCGATGAAAGACCCGAAGGTGCTAAACAATAAGCCGGTGACACATGCGGATTCTATCCAAAATTATTTTTATTATAAATCGCATTATTGGGATGGCGTAACTTTTATGGACGACCGGATTATCCGCACGCCTTTCTTTTTGCCTAAGCTGGAAAGGTTTTATAGGGAATTGATTGTGCCTGAACCAGACAGCCTTATTAAAGAAGCCGATTACCAGTTATTGCTGGCACGCAGCAGCCCGGAAATGTACAAATATTTATTAAACTGGTTAACCGATGAATACATCAGCCCAAAATATATGGGGCAAGATGCGGTGTTTGTGCACCTGTTTGAAAAGTACCACAGCAAAGGCTTAAGCAGTTGGCTAAACGAAAAGCAGATGGAAACTATTAGCCGCCGAGCCTATATGCTAATGGCCAACCTTATTGGCGCCAAAGCTGCCGACCTGGAAATGGTAGATACTTCTGGAAAAGCAGCGCCTTTATACAATGTAAATGCAGATTATACCGTAGTTGTTTTTTGGGACCCTACCTGCGGGCATTGTAAAGAAACATTGCCCCACATGGATTCTATTTACAGGGCAAGCTGGAAGGCGCACAATGTGAAAATGTACGGCGTATTATCTGCCGATAGTAAAGATGATTTAAAGCTAGACTGGCTGAAATATATTAGGGAACACAATCTGGCAGACTGGTTAAACGTTTATCAAACCAAAGAAACAGCTGCTGCAGAAGTTGCCGCACAAAAAGCAGGCTACCGCCAATTATATGATGTTACGCTTACACCCACTTTATTTTTATTGGATAAAGACAAACGCATTATCGCTAAAAAATTAAACTGGCAACAATTAGATGAACTGCTGCAGGTTAAATGGAAAAATAAAACTAATTAAAAGTTAAACTTGCTATGAAGAAAACGTATTTTTTGCTCGTACTATCTATCAGCGCAACTCAGCTTTTTTCTCAAACTATTTTTACTTACGGAGGCACACCTGTTGGAAAAGATGAATTTTTACGTGCATACAACAAAAATAAAACACCCGTTACAGATAAACAAAAGGCCCTGCGGGAATACCTGAGCCTTTACACCAGGTTTAAATTAAAAGTGCAGGCTGCCCAAGCCTTAAGGCTGGATACTTTGCAGCAGTTAAAGTACGATATGCAAAACTTTAGCAGCCAGGTGGAAGATAGTTACCTGAATGATGATAAAAGAACAGCCGCGTTGCTGGATGAAGCTTTAGCACGAGCCCAGAAAGACATCCACCTTATTCATTTTTTTGCCCCGCTAACAAGTGCATCCACACCACAAGATTCTATTAAAGCTGTTAAGGCAATGAATGGATTGGCTGATGCTTTAAATACAGCCACAGCAGGCTATACATCTACCCTAAAAAAAATAAGTGATGCATATATGCCTGTTACCGCAAAAGATATTGGTTTCGTTACAGTATTAACTATTCCCTACGAAATGGAAAATGCTGTATATAACCTTACACCTAGTGGCAAAACCAGCATAATTAAATCCAAAACTGGCTTACACCTTTTTAAGGAAGTTGAAGAAAGAAAAAGTGCCGGCAAATGGAAAATTGCACAAATATTATTTGCCATCCCCCCGGGCGCAACAGCAGATGAAATTAAGGCTATCCAAAAAACAGCAGATTCAGTGTACGGGCTTTTAAAAGCTGGGACCGATTTTTCTACACTCGCAAAACAATATAGTGAAGACAGGCTTACAGCACTTAATGGCGGCGAAATACCCGAGTTTGGTACAGGTAAATTCGATATAACTTTTGAATCCAAAGTATTTGAATTACAAAAGGATGGGGCTATTTCAACACCCATCCCCACTGATTACGGCTACCACATTGTTAAACGGCTGCAACAACGCCCTATGCCAGATAAAAGCGACGAGGCTTATGCCAATAATTTAAAGCAACAAATTGCAAAAGATTCAAGGATAAACGCCGCTAAAGAAGCTTTTCTGCAAGAAATAATGGTAAAAGTTGGCTATAAAAAAAATGTAGCTGTTAAAGATGAAATACTTTTTAGGTATGCCGATAGCGTAGCTGCTTATAAAGTAGTGGGCAATTATCCTATCAATAACAAACCTATTTTTTCTTTTGTAAAAGCTACTGTAAAAGGAGCGGAATGGTTAAATTTTGTAAAAGATTATAAACTAAATGCCGATGTTTATAAAGGCGAGAACAATAAAGGATTGCTAAATAAATTTATTGCCACCAGCACAACAGATTACTACCGAAAGCACCTGGCAGAATACAATGACGATTTTAAATACCAGATGCAGGAATTTAAAGAAGGCAATATGCTTTTTGAAGTAATGGAACGCAATGTTTGGAGCAAAGCATCTAGCGATAGCATTGGCTTAAAAAAATATTACGATGCACATACCGCTAAATATATTTGGGATAGTAGCGCTGTGGTTATTTTATTTAATTGCAGCGATATAAAAACTGCCAATGAAGCCGCAGAAGCTTTAAAAAGTGGAAAAGATTGGAAGTTGATTACAGAGGAGAGTAACGGCAAAGTTCAAGCAGATTCTGGCCGTTATGAGTTATCTCAACTTCAATTAACAGGGGGCTTAAATATTGCAAAAGGCATAATCTCTTCTCCTTCAATAAATAGTGGCGACAATACCACAACATTTGTTAAAGTGCTGCAATTATTCCCCGCAAAACAACAGCGTAGCTTTAATGAAGCAAGGGGCCTTGTAATTAACGATTATCAAGGTTATTTAGAAGAAAAATGGATGCAACAACTTACTAAAAGGTATCCAATAAAGGTGAATGAGCCTGTTTTTAAAGCCTTAATTAAATAAGAAAATACGTTTTTAGCATAGCCTGCGTCCCTGTGGTGGCAGGCTTTTTGTTAATATCCTGCAACCGCAAATAATAGTAATAATGCTATTAGAAACTAAATTAAAATTTTAACAATGAAAAAATTAACGACAGTATTATTAGTAAGCCTACTGGCAATAAGTAGCACAAAAGCACAAACTTATGTGCAAGCAGGGCTTAACCTCGCAAACATTACCAGTACTAACAATGGGCAAACGCAAGACAACAAATGGCTGCCAACATTTAACGTAGGTATAATGAGCCGTTTTGGGATTTCCAAAACGTTCGATCTTGAATCAGGTCTGTTATTTACCGGCAAAGGCGCAAAGGCAGAGTTTACTTCAGGCAGCGATTATGTAAAAGTAAAATTTAACCCGTTGTACATAGAACTGCCTTTAAACGCAGTAGTAAAAATACCTTTAAGCGCAAATGCAAAACAAAACATTTTCTTTCATGCGGGCCCTTATGTTGCGGTTGGCGTAGCAGGTAAATCAACTACTGATGTTAGCTTAGCTGGTGTTACATCCCACACAAGCAGCTCTATTAAATTTAATAATGACGACCCAACAACCAGCCAGCAAGAAGGGGCAGCTTACGACAGGTTAAAACGCTTTGACTATGGCTTTAACCTTGGTGGCGGATTTGATTTTAGCAAATTATTGTTAAGGGCAAATTATGGTTTTGGCTTGGCTAAAATAAATTCAACCCAAACTAATAACACTAGCAACGATAGAAATAAATTTAGGACTTTCAGTATTTCAGTAGGCATTCCATTGTAGTATCAATCAGGGCGTATTGCAAAAAGCCGTTCAAAATTTGAGCGGCTTTTGCTTTTTGGTAGTAGGCAAAAAAGGTGGTTTGTCCCATCAAAAAATCTATGGCTGCTCTTCTTGCCCGTTCTACTAACAGCCGGGCAGATACCCATCCCCTATAAAAAACTTATGGGTAACTTTTATTATAGCGGTTTAGGCTTATGCAGTTAGTAAGCCTATACACAATATCAACTATAAAAAAGTTTGAGTTACTTTTACCATAGAAAAATCATCTAATTATTTATTCATTACTATGCCTTCATCAAAATTTAGCCAGCTAGCCGAAACCCTTATAGGCTCTGAAATTGTAAAACTAGGGGCTGATATAAAAGCTAAGATGCTGCAAGGCGAAAAAATTTACAACTTCACCATCGGTGATTTTGATAGCGCAATCTTTCCTATTCCGCAGGCTTTGGAAAATGAAATCATCGATGCGTATAAAAATCATAATACTACCTACCCACCTGCTGAGGGAATTCTGGAATTAAGGGAAGCAGTATCAACTTTTATTAACCATAGAGAAGGATTAACTTTTGGCACTAACGAAATTTTAATTGCAGCCGGGGGCAGGCCATTAATTTACGCAGCTTACAGGGCTATTGTAGATAAAGGCGAAAAAGTAATTTACGCAGTGCCCAGTTGGAACAATAACCACTATGTGCATTTTACAGAAGGCGAACATGTAGTAATAGAAAGCAAACTTGAAAATAATTTTATGCCAACGTCGGCAGAAATAAAACCACATTTAAAAGGCGCCTCTTTATTGGCCATATGCTCGCCATTAAACCCAAC
>JAYVUJ010000122.1:0-2748 GCA_043788035.1 Ferruginibacter sp.
TCAGTTTCGCAACTAATGCAAACAATAATACCGCTTTTATTATCAGCTGTTGTTTTTGCTAATATTACACCTTCTTTAGCTTCACGGTCGCTACGTTTAGCAGCAACTTTTTGCCCTTGTTTGCGTAACCAGTCAATAGCAGCTTCAAAATCGCCATTGCTTTCAGTTAATGCTTTACGGCAATCTAACATACCGGCTCCTGTTGTTTGACGCAGCTTATTGATATCGGCTGCAGTTATTGTTGCGCTCATAAAATTATTTTAAACTACAAAAATTCATTTGCTGTTACACAAATGAATTTTTGCAAAATTGTAAATTGTTTATTAAAGAACTATAAATTAAGTAGCCCTATTATATACCAGCACCTTGTTTTTATCAAAACATTTCTTGTAAGATGATCAGCATGATGCCGGTGATTATTATCGTGGACCGCCACTTCCGCCAGTTGCTGGCCTTCTACCGCCTACTCCAGGGCCTGGAACACGGCGTTTAGTTGGTGCAGCACCTTTTGCTCTTTTGTTACGATCATCGCTGCTATCAGCTTTTGATTCAAAACGAGCCGCTTTCGCTTCTGCGCTTTCGTCGCTTTCGTTGCTGTTATCATCGTCATCTTTCTCAGCCAAGCGTTCTGCCAGACCTTCTGCAATTGCTGCGGCGATGTAGTTAACAATTATTGCGATAGATTTGGTTGCATCATCATTTGAGGGGATAGCAAACTCTACTTTATTCGGGTCGCAATTGGTATCAACCATACCAAAAGTGGTAATGTTTAAACGCCTTGCTTCTGCTAATGCGATGTGTTCGTGGCCGATATCTACTAAGAACAATGCAGCTGGTACACGGCTAATTTGCGCAATACCACCTAATACTTTTTCCATCTTGTCCTTATCACGGGTCAATGTTAAACGCTCTTTTTTAGTAAGATTGTCGATACTTCCGTCATTAAGCATTTTTTCGATGCTCTGCATTTTCTTCACGCTCTTGCGAACGGTGTTGAAGTTTGTAAGCATGCCACCTAACCAGCGTTCTGTAACGTAAGGCATGTTAATGCGCTTGGCACAATCAGAAACAATTTCTTTTGCTTGTTTTTTGGTAGCAACAAACATTATTTTCTTACCGCTTTTTGCAATGCTTTTAAGTGCAGCTGCAGTTTCCTGCAAGCCTTCTACGGTTTTGTTAAGGTCAATAATGTGGATACCTTTTTTTTCAGCAAAGATGTAAGGCAACATCTTAGGGTTCCACTTTTTCTTTAAGTGACCAAAGTGAACACCCGCTTCAAGAAGTTGCTGTTGTAAGGAAGTATTTTCCATTGTAATAATTTGAAAATTTGAAAATTTGAAAATTTGAAAACGCTTGCCCAATTCTCTTCGCCATCTGGCATAGATAGTGGATTAACGCTTGCTGAACTGGAAACTCTTTCTTGCTTTTTTACGGCCTGGTTTTTTACGCTCAACAGTACGTGGGTCACGTTTAAGCATTCCTGCTGCTTTTAAAGCCGGGCGATAGTCTGCACTAACTTCCAGCAATGCACGTGCAATACCTAATTTAGTTGCTTCTGCCTGGCCTTTGATGCCACCACCTTGTGCGTTTACAACAATGTCAAACTTGTCAGAAGATTCGATTAGTTTAAGCGGAGATTCTACCTGGTTCTGTAAATAAACCAATGAGAAGTAGTTTTTGTAATCTTTACCGTTTATTGTAATCTTACCATCTCCCTTGCTTAAGAAAACACGGGTTACAGCTTCTTTACGACGGCCAACTGCGTTTTTTTGCTTTTCCATTTATTTAGCTTTTTGTGTTACCCCTTTATGGGATAGGGGTTTTAGAATTTTAATTCGGCTGGTTTCTGTGCGCCATGCTGATGTTCTGCACCTACGTACACAAATAATTTTTTGTACATTTTGCGACCTAACTTATTTTTTGGCAACATACCTTTTATCGCTCTTTCGATGATAACTTCTGGCCTGCGCCTTAAAAGGTCTTTGGCAACTTCTTCTTTACGGCCACCTGGGTAACCGCTGTAGTTGTCATACACTTTTTCGTCCATTTTGTTACCGGTCAATTTGATTTTTTCACAATTGGTTACGATGACATAATCTCCACAGTCTACGTGGGGCGTGTAATAGGCTTTGTTTTTGCCACGCAGTATTGCTGCAATTTTAGAACACATACGGCCAACGGTTTGATTAGTACCATCTATTACAAACCAGTTGTGTGTAACGGTAGCCTCGTTCGCATGTTTGGTGGTGAAATGTAGTTTGCTCATTGTTTTTATTTTTAAGTGACGCCCTCGCTATCCCGAAGGCTTTTTTAGTGGACGGCGAAGGTAACAACCATTATTATAATTTCCTACAAAATACGGAAGTATTTTTAGCGAACCTTTATAACTAACTGATTATCAGTAATATTTTTGATTAAATATTTTTATAGGGTAAGCTTATAAACGTTAAGTCCAGCAATTCCTTATTTTAAAATTTTTAGATATTTAAGTTGTATACAATTCAGAAAGTCAAAGAATTATTTTAACTACTAAAAAATAAAAATTTTAAACTACATTTTTTATCACTGATAAATTATATAAATTTTAGATACAGCTTAATTTTTGTAACTAAAAGCAACATGTAGTAATTACAAACAAAAACCGTTAAAAATATACAAATCGTATATACATTTAGGGTACTAAAAATATGCAGATGAAAATAGTTTCACTAAAAATCAATGACGCAATATTTGGAGAAACCTAAAAAA
>JAYVUJ010000123.1:0-2379 GCA_043788035.1 Ferruginibacter sp.
AAATGCCACTTATGCAAATAGGTGGCATTTTTTTGTACGTAGGCAGGCTCCGAATCATAAAAAACCAATCATTAATGGTATTCCTTTTTGTCCCGGCTAATACAACAGCTATGTTGAGCTGCGGTGGCGTCGCACTCTTTTACTGTTTACCTTTATTGAGCTTTTACCATTATGCATCCATAGGTACACGCCGCTGCGTGTTCAGTAGAGTCCCCGCAAAACAAAGGTCCTTATAAGTTTGTAAACCCCATGCTGCATGGGCCATGCAAAACGGAAAAGCCATTTCTTCTAACAGCGCGCCGCGGCGTGTTCCTGCCTTGTGGAAAAATAATAAAAAAGCAATCTTTAATTTTTTTGAAGCAATGATATCTACAGTTAATTTTTACGGTAAAAGCCACAACCCAGCATAAGCCCCACAGCTAGTGGTAAAAGCCGCTCATAGCTTTTTTTGTACAAGGGAGTGACACAACAATGCTGCCCATAACTGCTGTATTAGCCCGGCCAAAAGCTTACTTTTGACCGTTTATGCAAACCATATCAAAAAATGCTTTACTCATTATAAAAACTTTATACATTTTTTTACCGTAACAAGTGCCACCATTGGGTTCATAAGTTTATCTTTGATGCCTAAAAAATTACAGTTTATGGATTATAACAGACTAGTTTCAGTAACCGGCTTAGGTGGTTTGTACGAATTGCTATCTTCAAAAGCAGATGGTGGTGTTGTAAAGTCGCTGGAAGATAAAAGCACCAAATTTGTGAGCACCCGCCTACATAATTTTTCTCATTTGGAAAGCATAGAAGTATTTACTACAACCGATAATGTAAATTTGGTAGATGTATTTACGGCTATGAAAGCCAGCACCGAAACTTTGCCCGATGGAAAGGCTGATGCAAAAGCTATTAAAGCGTATTTTGAAAAAGTGTACCCCGATATGGATTTTGAAAAGGTGTACAATAGCGATATGAAGAAGATGGTAAAATGGTACGATTTATTAAACGCCAATAGTGTTGACATAAAATTATCAGAAAACCCAGAGCAGGATGCTACCGGCGCTGCACATGAAATTGCTGCACCAAAAGCAAAAGCTAAAGATGTAAAACCAGTAAGCGTAAAAGCTGCTCCGCCTAAAAAAATTGGCTCTTCACGAAACATGGCTTAAATAATGTTGGCTACTTTACAGGCCATTTATAATATTTTGGCAGCGTAATAGCTGCAAACAAAACTTTACACTACCGTAGCCACACCGCTACGGTAGTTGCTTTTACATCAATAAAAAAAATTATGTACACTGCAGATATTAAAAAAACGCCCCGCCATTTTGTGCCGGCAAACTTTACGGTAACTGACTGGCCAGCTTTGGAACCCTATTTTAAAAACTTATTGGATAGGGATATCGACACGCCGGAGACCCTGGAACAATGGCTGAAAGACCAGAGCGAACTGGAAGCCGTTGTTAGCGAAGATGCTTGCTGGCGCCAGATAAAAATGACTTGCGACACCGAAAATAAAACGCTGGAAGAAGCCTTTACTTTTTACTGCATGGAAATACAGCCCAACATACAGCCGTATGCTGATGCGTTGAATAAAAAACTGGTGAACCACCCGCTGGCAGCCAGCCTTGATAAAGAAAAATATTTTACCTACCTGCGCAGCCTTCGTAAAAGCATTGAATTGTTTAGGGAAGAAAATATTCCGCTGCAAGCAGAATTAAGCGTTATGCAACAGCAGTATGGCGTTATTACGGGTAAGATGACGGTGGCTATTAACGGGCAGCAATACACGCTGCAACAGGCGGCTAAGTTTTTAGAAAACCACGATAGGGCGGTAAGGGAAGAAGCATACAGAAAAATTCAGGAAAGAAGGCTGGCAGATACGGAAGCCTTAACCGGATTGTACAATAAACTGATAGAAAAACGCCATGAAGAAGCCATTAATGCCGGCTTAGAAAATTACCGTGATTACCGGTTTAAAGAGCTGGGAAGGTTTGATTATACCAAAGAAGATTGCTTTGCTTTTCATGAAGCGGTTAAGCTGCATGTGCTGCCATTGGTAAATATTATTTACGAGAAGAAAAAACAAAAACTAGGGCTTGATACTTTACGCCCCTGGGATATAGATGCGGAGCCAGCCGGCACAAACCCGTTGCGCCCTTTTAAAGCAAGCGAAGAGCTGATTAGCAAAAGCATTGAGTGTTTTACTAAGCTTCGCCCGTTTTTTGGCGAATGCTTAAGCAAGATGCAACAATTGAAGCACCTTGACCTAGAAAGCCGTATGGGCAAGGCTCCTGGCGGCTATAACTGTCCGCTGGCAGAAAGCGGTGCCCCGTTTATTTTTATGAATGCCGCAGGGCAGATGAATGATGTTACTACCATGGT
>JAYVUJ010000124.1:0-4186 GCA_043788035.1 Ferruginibacter sp.
TAGCGCTTTTTTGTACAAATCATTTAATTCCATAAAACCGTTTGAATAATTAGTAACAAAATTACACCCATTAGGTTGTATATTTAAAATGGATAAATAAAATAATGCCTGCTTGCAACACACCGGAACATTTTACCAACTTAAGCAATAAAAAAGTATCTTAAAATACGATTGCCAGATGACCTGCCACTCAAACATCATTTATAAATATTGTTGCCATGCAAAAATTATTTGCGTGTTGGTGCACCTATTTTTTACACAAGCCTGCATTGCGCAAGAAATACTTACGCCTATACCCAAAGCTAAATATTTAACTAAATTTGCCTTTACGCAATACAGCGGAGGCGTAATGGTGATAAGGGCTAAATTAAATAACCTGCCAGACTCGCTTAATTTTGTTTTAGATACTGGTAGCGGCGGTATTTCGCTTGATTCTTCTACCTGTGCCGAGCAACAAATAAGCCTTACCCAAAGCGATACCATTATTACCGGCATGGGCAATAGCCATAAAGTAAAGTTTGCGTTTAACCAAACGCTTTATTTTCCGGGGCTAGAAGTTAACAACCTAAACTTTCATATAAACGATTATGGTGTGCTTACTAGTGTGTACGGGCAAAAAATAGATGGCATTATTGGCTACAGTTTCTTTAAGCGCTACGTTGTAAAAATAAATTTTGATAGTTCAATGATAGAAGTCTATTCGCCAGGCGAAATAGCTTACCCTAAAGAAGGTGCCCTGCTTAACCCCATTTTTACAACCTTGCCCATACAAAATTTAGCTATAAAAGATAAAAGGAAAATAGATTTCAATTTTTATTTTGATACCGGTGCAGGGCTATGTTTTTTATTAAGCGAGAAGTTTGCGAAGGATAGCGGTATTTTGTTATCGAAGCGCAAGCCCCTGTACACACAGGCAGAAGGCATGGGCGGCAAGCTGCAAATGCGTATTACTGTATTAAAGTGGGTGCAGATAGGGCGGTACAAATTTCGCAACGTGCCTACTTACTTGTATAGCGATGAATACAATGTAACCTCTTACCCCATAGTAGGCGGCTTGCTGGGCAACGATCTTTTAAGGCGCTTTAACCTTATTGTTAATTATCCCAAAAGGCAGATATACCTATCGCCTAACAGCCACTTTACAGATCAGTTTGATTATACCTACATTGGAATGGCCACCTATTATATTAATGGGCTTATAATAGTAGACGATGTTATAAAAGGATCACCGGCAAATAAAGCGGGCATTTTAAAGGATGATATTATTGTAGCCGTCAATAAGAATTTTAGCAATAATATTATGCAGTATAAAGATATTTTGCAAACAGTAAAAGAAACCATCAGGATAATTGTTAACCGCAATGGCGAGCTAAAAGAGTTGAGGCTAAAGCCTAAAAGTATTTTGTAAAGAAAGCAGGAGGCTTGCGGCGTTAGATAATAACCATACTATCAACTAAACTTATTGCTCTGATGATTTTAGTAGTGCGTTACTAGTTGGATAATAACCATACTATTAACTCAGCCCCTATTATTGCAAGTGATGAACCATACGCTTCACGTTTTACACACAGTGTTTCTATTTCTTTTGTAAAAAAGATGTTCCTGCCTAACTTTGTGCCATGATTGAGTATGAAAAGTTTACCCTTGAGAATGGATTAAGGGTTTTGGTGCATGAAGATAAAAGCACCCCAATGGCAGTTGTAAACGTTATTTACGATGTAGGCGCAAAGGATGAAAACCCTGAAAAAACCGGTTTTGCCCATTTGTTTGAGCATTTGATGTTTGGCGGCAGCATCAACATACCCAGCTACGACGAGCCCTTGCAGGTTGCCGGTGGCGATAACAACGCCTTTACCACCAACGACCTTACTAATTATTATTGCCAGCTACCGGCCGAAAATATTGAAACTGCTTTTTGGCTGGAAAGCGACCGTATGTTAAGCCTCGCCTTCGACGCCAGCAGCCTGGAAGTGCAGCGCAAAGTAGTAAGCGAAGAGTTTAAAGAGCATTACATCAATAAGCCTTACGGCGATGTGCAGCATAAAATACGGGAGCTCGCTTATACCACGCACCCATATCGTTGGATGACAATTGGCAAAGAGCTGAAACATGTGGAAGATGCTACTTTGCAGGATGTAAAAGATTTTTTTGCCAAGCATTATACCCCCATCAACGCAGTGCTGGTAGTGGCGGGTAATGTAACTGTTGCCAGCGTAAAAGTATTGGCACAAAAATGGTTCGCCCCCATCCCCGCAGGGATAAAATATAACCGGTATTTACCTGTAGAGCCCGTACAGACAGCAGCCCGTAAATTAGAAGTAAAGGCAAATGTGCCTATAGATGCTTTGTATAAATGCTGGCATATCTGCTCCCGTTTAGATAACCGTTATTATGTTACAGACCTCATTACTGAAATATTAAGCGGCGGCGGCTCCTCTCGTCTGTTTCAGGCATTGGTGAAAGAAAAGCAGTTGTTTAGCAATATCGATTGTTCGCATAGCGGCAGTACCGATGCTGGCTTATTAAGCATTGAAGGCAAGCTGGTAAAAGGCGTGACTATGCAAGCTGCAGAAGCTGCTTTAATGGAAGAGATACAAATATTATTGCAAAAAGGCGTAACCGAAAATGAGCTGCAAAAAGTAAAAAACAAAACCGAAAGCATGCTTGCCTTTGAAGATATGAGCGTAATGAGCCGCGCCACCAACCTTGCCATGTACGAGCTGTTGGGCGATGCGGAACTGATAAATACAGAGCTGGGCAAATACCAGGCCGTTACTACCCAAGAACTGATAAAGGAAAGTAATGCCATTTTTAATGATAATAACTGCAACACGGTGTATTATTATTCAAACAATTAAATAAAATTATCCCCTTTGGGGGAGAAGAAAAGCATACAATTAAATGTTAGACAGAACAGAAGCACCTCATATAAAAGACGCGGTAGAATTTGACCTTGAATTAAAGCCATACGAAAAAATGGCATTGGATAATGGCATAGAGGTTTACGCTATAGATGCAGGCGCACAGGAAGTAATGCAGCTGGAAATGGTTTTTTATGCTGGCAACAGTTACGAAAAATCCAATGCTGTAGCAGCAGCCACCAGCCAGCTTATAAAAAATGGCACTTCTACCAAAACGGCTTTTGAAATAAATGAGCATTTTGATTATTACGGGGCTTATTGCAGCAAGAGCTGCCAAAACGAAACAGCTTCCCTTACTTTGCATACGTTAACAAAACACTTGCCCGTATTGCTTCCTGTAGTTAAAGATATGATCACTGATTCAATTTTTCCGGAAGAGGAATTGGCCATCTACAAACAAAACAGCAAACAAAAACTGGCCGTAAGCCTGCAAAAATGCGATTTTGTAGCCAACCGTTTAATAGATGAATACCTGTTTGGCGCACAGCATCCTTACGGTAAAGTTATTGTTGCAGAAGATTTTGATACACTAACAACAGCTCAGTTAAAAGAACATTTTCAACAACATTATTTAAATGGGCATTGCGTAATTTTTATAGCCGGCAAATTGCCAGAAGGCTTATTTGAAACATTGAACGGGCAGTTTGGCCAACTGGCAGTAAAGCCTATAAATAAACAACCAATAACTAATATTCCATCGCCGGCAACGCAAAAAAAATACCGTGTTGCCAACGATGCAGCCGGCGTGCAGGGTGCTATACGTATTGGGCGCCAGTTCCCCAACCGCCATCATCCGGATTTTATGCAGATGATGATGCTGAACACTGTATTCGGCGGGTACTTCGGCTCCAGGCTAATGGGTAATATCAGGGAAGAAAAAGGGTATACCTATGGCATTCATAGCTATGTGCAAAGCCACTTTCAGGATACCGCTTTAATTATCAGCACCGAAGCAGGCAAAGCTGTATCCGAAGCAACTGTAGAAGAGGTGTACAAAGAAATGGAGATACTACGGGAAGACCTGATAGACGAAGAAGAATTGTTGCTGATACGAAATTACCTTATAGGCACTATTTTGGGCGATATGGATGGTCCTTTCCATATTATTAGCCGCTGGAAAAATATCATCCTTAATAATTTAGACGAGCAATATTTTTATGATACCATAAAAATGATCAAGAATATTTCCGCAGAAGAACTGCAGGCTTTGGCAATAAAATATTTACAGCCGGAGGATTTTTATGAATTAATCGTAGTTTAAAAAT
>JAYVUJ010000125.1:0-18958 GCA_043788035.1 Ferruginibacter sp.
ACAAAGCTGCCCATGTGCGCCATTAAAGTTATCAGGGCAGTTTGGCGAAGGATAGCACTTTTACCGCTCATGTTTGGACCCGTTAGAATAATTATCTGCTGCGTGGCGGGGTCTAAAAAAATATCATTGTCTATGTAGTTTTCACCCACTGGCAAATGCCGTTCAATAACCGGGTGGCGGCTGCCTTTAATATCTAAAATATGCCCATCGTTTAAGGCAGGTTTTTTATAATTGAATTGCAGGGCGGTATTGGCAAAACAGGTTAGGCAATCCATAATAGCCATCACTTGACCGTTTACCTGCATAGGCGCAATATAATCCTGCAGCTCATTTAGCAGGTTCTCAAACAGCTGCATTTCTATGGTTAGTATCTTCTCTTCCGCACCAACAATCTGTTCCTCGTATTCTTTTAATTCAGGGGTAATATAACGCTCGGCATTAGCTAAGGTCTGCTTCCGTATCCAGGTGTCTGGTACCTTGGTTTTATGTAGGTTGGTAACTTCCAAATAATAACCAAAAACATTATTAAAACTAATTTTTAAAGAAGATATGCCTGTTGCTAACGCCTCCTTTTGTTGCAGTTCTATCAGGTATTCTTTGCCACCGCTTGATATCTTCCTCAGTGCATCCAGCTCTTCATTAATGCCCTTTGCGATGATGCCGCCTTTAGATGCAAGTGCAGGTGGGTTTTCGCTTATCTGTTGCATTATCTTATCAACAATATAAATGCAGGGATTTAGCGAATCGCCCAGGCGTTGCAGGTAACTATTTTTAAGCGTGGAGCAAATTATTTTTATGGCTTGCACCTGTTGTAAGCCTTTAGCAATTTGCAATACTTCCCTTGGGTTAACTTTTTTTAGCGGCACTTTGCTTGCCAATCTTTCTACGTCGCCGGCTTGTTTAATATGGTTCGTTATTTTGTTGCGTACATCAACTTCTTTTATAAAAAACTCCACTGTATCCAGCCGTTCCTGTATGCTTACCAGGTTGTTTAAAGGTAGTACCATCCAGCGTTTCAACATGCGGGCACCCATTGGCGATACCGTATTATCCATAACTTTTAACAACGTATTGCTACCATCGGCACCGCCAAACAATTCCAGGTTCCTAATGGTAAAACGGTCCATCCACAAATGCTCTTCCCTGTAAATTCTTTGTATAGATGTAATGTGCCCAAGGTTAGGATGCTCTGTATCTTTTAAATAATGAAGGATAGCGCCAGCAGCGATAACGCCTTCTTTCAAGCCCTCAATACCAAAGCCTTTTAAGCTATGCGTACCAAAATGTTTTAGCAAGCTTTCCTGTGCATAAGCATCGGCAAATACCCATTCGTCAAGGGCATAAGTAAAAAATTTATTGCCAAAATATTCCTTAAAAAACTTTTGCCGGTTGCGTTGAAAAATTACTTCAGCAGGCTTTAGGCTCTGTAATAATTTATCGGCATATTCTTTATCGCCTTCGGCTAAAAAAAATTCGCCGGTGCTGATATCTAAAAAAGCAATACCTACTTTCTCCTCTTCAAAATGTATGGCAGCTAAAAAGTTATTGCTGTTATGTTCCAGTAATTTATCGCCGGTGGCTATGCCTGGGGTTACCAATTCAGTAACGCCGCGTTTTACAATGCCTTTAGCTAGTTTTGGGTCTTCCAACTGGTCGCATATAGCTACGCGGTATCCAGCTTTAACCAGCTTGTGCAAGTAAGTATCCAGTGCATGGTGCGGAAAGCCAGCAAGCTGGCTAGAGTTGGCATCGCCATTGTTTCGCTTGGTTAGGGTAATGCCCAAAACAGTAGATGCAACCACGGCATCGTTGCCAAAAGTCTCGTAAAAATCGCCCACCCTAAAAAGCAGGACGGCATCAGGATAGCGGGTCTTGATGGCGTTGTGTTGCTGCATTAGCGGCGTTTCTGCTGAACCCTTTGCCATAATATTTTATCCTCTTTTTTATCGCCGCAAAAATAGGGCATTAGTAAGCTTACTTACAGATAAAATTATAATTTTTATCACCATGGATTGCCACGGGCTTAAGGCTATGGCAATTCATGGTGATCTGTGCAAAATGTAAAGTACTTTTGCACTTTAATTTTATACAAAGCACCAATGCAGCATGAAAAATTAAGCATGGAGGACCTCAACCGAAAAACGGTGGAAGAGTTTAAACAATCGGAGAAGATACCCGTGATAGTGGTGCTGGAAAACATTCGTAGTGCATACAATGTAGGCAGCGTTTTCCGTACAGCGGATGCTTTTTTGCTGGAAGCGATTTATATATGCGGCTACACCTGCGTGCCACCGCATAAGGAAATTAAGAAAACAGCCTTAGGCGCAGAGGAGTCAGTAACCTGGAAGCACTTCGAAAATGCAGGCTTGGCATTACATGAATTACAATCATTAGGATACACCGTGTATGCAGTAGAGCAAGCGCAAGACAGCACAAAGCTAAACGATATAGCATATAAAATAGGGGAGAAGATAGCAGTAATATTTGGCAACGAAGTAAGCGGCGTTGAGCAAAGCACCATCCAGCAATGCAAGGGCTGTATTGAAATTCCGCAGCTCGGCATGAAGCATTCCTTAAACATTGCCACGGCGGCAGGTGTTGTACTGTGGGAGCTAGTGAGGACGCATTTGCCAGCCTTTAAACCTCCTATCCTCTAAAAGGAAATTAATACAGGAGCTTTGCCCCTATTCCCTAAGGGGTATAATACAAAAGCATTATAATTGTACATTAATATAAAATTGATGAGTAGCGTAAAAAAATATTTAAGTTTAGTAAAATTCAGCCATACCATATTCGCAATGCCTTTTGCAATTATTGGATTTTTTTTGGGGGCTTATTGGCTTCCTTTACATACAATGGGAAACGATGCTACCACAAATCATATTACTTCATGGAGTATGTATATGGGAATATCCTGGTTAAAATTGGTTTTTGTCATCCTTTGCATGGTATTCGCACGTTCTGCGGCAATGGCTTTCAATCGCTACCTCGATAGAAGCTTCGACGCTAAAAACCCCCGTACTGCCATCCGTGAAATTCCCGCGGGAATAATATCTTCAGAAAGTGCCTTGCGTTTCGTAATCATTAATTGCTTGCTTTTTATCGGTACTACATTTTTTATTAACTGGCTGTGCTTCTTCTTATCTCCCATAGCACTTTTTGTTATCCTTTTTTATAGTTACACTAAGCGTTTTACGCCGCTTTGCCATTTAGTATTAGGCATCGGTTTAAGCTTGGCGCCTATCGGTGCATATCTCGCTGTTACCGGAGCCTTTGCCCTGCTGCCTATACTGTTTTCGTTTGCGGTAATATTTTGGGTTAGCGGCTTCGATATTATTTATGCCTTGCAGGATGTCGAGTTTGATACATCACAAAAATTATTCTCTATGCCAGCATGGCTTGGTAAAGTAAAAGCACTTAGGGTATCAGAATTACTGCACGTGCTATCTGCCTTATGTGTAGTATTTGCCGGAGAGTACGGGCATTTTGGCTGGTGGTACTGGATAGGCATCGCTGTATTTATCGGCATGTTATTTTACCAGCACAGCATTGTAAAACCAAATGACCTTAGCAAAGTAAACATTGCTTTTATGACTGCTAATGGTATTGCCTCCGTAGTGTTTTCCGTTTTTGTATTGCTTGATATATTTTTAAGCCACCATAGTAGCTCCATCCTTTAGAGACATAATATGGCAAGAATAGTAGCAATTGATTATGGCGGAAAAAGGACTGGGCTGGCCGTAACAGACCCGTTGCAGATAATTGCAACCGGGCTCGAAACTATAGAGTCTAAAGAACTAATCCCATACCTTAAAAAATATTTTGCCGCAGAAACTGTAGAACTTATCATCATCGGGCTTCCGAAAAATTGGGATGACAGCGATACGCACGGAACGCCGTTGGTGGAAGCCGCCATCAAAAAAATACAAAAAGAATTCCCCAAAATGCCACTGAAAACTGTGGATGAACGCTACACCAGCAAAATGGCTAAAGATGCCATGCTGCAAATGGGCATGAAAAAAAAGGATCGCCGAATAAAAGGCAACGTAGATATCATTGCCGCCACCATTATATTACAGGAGTATTTACAAAGCAATCAGTAGAAATTTTGTAAATTTGCGGTATGGAAAAAGCAAAAACTAAAAAGAAGCTACCAAAAAAGCCGGAAGAATTGCTTACCAAAAAAGGAATGGCTGGCAATTTCTTTTGGAAAATTTAAAGAATTTGGTGATGGATTAGCCTATCAAAAAAAAATGCGTCATGGCTAAAAATAGGGCTCTTCTGTGCAATACCAACGTTTTGGTATACTTTAATCGAAGGGAATCTTGGTGCAGGAAAAGTATTTGAGGATAATGATGTAATACTTTCGTCTATTAGCTTCATCGAAATTTTAAGCAACAAAAAAACTTACGTCTGCCAGAAGGGAATTGCTCAGGCATTTTCTGAAAGCTTTCACGTTTATATAGACTTCGCCTCTTATAAATGAATTGGCAGTTAATATGCGGCTTAATTATGGGTTAAATACTCCTGATGCAATCATCGCCGCTACAACAAAATATCTTGGATTTCCGATGTCAACTAATGATGTCTCCTTTTTCAAAATTAAAGAAATAGAAATAATACCATTTTCAAAATAACAGAATGATTTTACCAATAGTAGCATACGGCTCACCCGTTTTAAGAAAAGTGAGCAATGATATAGATAACGACTATCCCAATCTTGATAAATTATTAGCCGATATGTGGGAAACGATGTATGCCAGTAATGGCGTGGGTATTGCGGCACCGCAGGTAAATAAGAATATCCGCTTGTTTGTAATTGATAGCGCACAAATTTTTACCAATATGGAAGATGATGATGACGAGGATAAAGGAAAATATGCTGATGCGCCGGGCTACAAAGGCGTGTTCATCAATGCCCATGTGGCTGCGCTGGATGGAAACGACTGGAGCTATAACGAAGGCTGCCTCAGCATCCCTAAAATAAGGGAAGACATCACCCGCAGGGAAATAGTTACCCTTAATTATGTTGATGAAAACTTTACAGCGCATTCGCGAACATTTAACGGCATTACCGCCCGTGTTATATTGCACGAGTACGACCATATTGAAGGCAAGCTTTTTATAGATTACATAAAGCCTTTAAAAAGGACCCTCCTTAAAAGAAAACTGGATGATATTTCAAAAGGTAAAGTAAAGGTGGATTACCGCATGGTTTTTCCAAAGTAAATAGTGCATCATAAATAATAAAAGCTATCAGCCCCGGCAGCGGCTAAAAGCCCTGTCGCCGGTTGACGGATCTATAAATTTACCAGGGACCCTATCCTGCGCACCGTTCAGCTAAAAAAACATTAAACCAAAAACTAAAAGGCATGGCAAAAAGTATATGCTTTCTTTTTCTGTATTTGATGGCATTTTTGCAAAGTATAGCACAGGATAGTACTGTTATCCCCGGGGAAAAAAAATTGCAGGATAGCACGCTTCCGGGCACCAAAAAAATAGTCCCCGATAGCGCTATAATAGTTGGTAAAAAGGTAATAACCTTAAGCGAAGTAGTGCTCAATAACAAACTAAATGTACCTGCATTTATTAACCGCATAAAAGGTGATACCGGTTTTTACAAGGCCTTCCGTAATTTGTATCTTCTTAATTATACTTCTATAAACGATGTGCGTATGGTAGATAAAAATGGAAGCAGCCTGGCAACATTATACAGCAAAACCAAGCAGGTAAGGGATAGTAATTGCCGCAGCATGCAAGTGCTGGAAGAGCAAGCCACTGGCGATTTTTATACCAGCAGCCATCAATACAACTACTACACGGCCCAATTATATGCAGGCCTTTTTTTTACCATTGGCTCGGTGTGCGGAGAAGATAATATTGTAGCCGGAAAAGAGTTTAGCCTTAACGGAAAAAGTGGCATAGAAAAGCATAAGGAACAATTAAAAATGCTGTTCTTCAACCCCGGCAAAAAGATAAAGGGTATACCGTTAATGGGCAATAAAACTTCAATTTATGATGATGATATGGCTGGCTCTTACGATATGAGCGTTGACATGGATCAATACAATAAAACAAGCTGTTACATTTTTAAACAAAAAGTAAAACCCGGTAAAGAAGGCAGCGTGGTAATAGATGAAATGACCACTTGGTTTGATGATAAGACGTATGAAGTGATAGCCCGTAATTATAGCTTAAGCTACGATGCCGGCGTGTACGATTTTAAAGTACAGATGGAAGTGCAGATGACACATGTGGGAAACCTCGTGGTGCCTGCGCTTATCCGCTACAACGGCAATTGGAAAGCTATTTTTAAAAAGAGAGAACGTGGAATATTTACGGCTACGCTATTCAATTTTTATTAACCCCTTAAACTTTATTTATTTACGGTTTGTTCCTTTATTATTTTGTATCAATTAGTTTGCATTTACATTGCAGCCCAAACCTTTTTTTAATATTCAGTAAGATATGCAGCCCATAGAAATTCGCACTATTGAGTTAAATGATAACGCCCCGTTGGCAACAATCATCCGTACTACCCTAAAAGAATTTGGTGCCAACCATCCCGGCACGGTTTATTATGATGATGCTACAGACCATTTATTCGAACTTTTTCAACAGCCATTATCTGTTTATTTTATTGCTTTACTAGATGGCACATTGGCGGGTGGCGGCGGTATTTACCCAACCGAGGGCTTGCCAAAAGATACGTGCGAATTAGTGAAAATGTATCTTTCTACAACTGCACGTGGTAAAGGTATTGGCAAAATGATAATTGATAAATGCCTGAAAAAAGCAGGCGAAAATGGGTTCAGGGATGTATACCTTGAAACGATGCCTGAACTTGAACAGGCAATGAAAGTTTACGAAAAGTTCGGCTTTAAATACCTTACAGTGCCTATGGGCAATAGCGGGCATTTTGGTTGCAGCAAATGGATGCTCAAAACGTTGTAGCGATACCTTTTTGGTTAAACGTGCCTTGTTGATAATATTGCTCATCTATTAATTGCCGGAATTTTTTTTCTCAAAATAAAGTGTTGTTACTGCTTGATTTATCAGGCATAATTTTTATGTTTATTACGCTCATAAAACAATTGGGTAAACTTTACTTATTCTCAATCAAAAACACAGTAATATGAAAAAGATTTTTTTAGCAGTTGCAACCCTGTCATTACTCGTTTTTATTTCATGCAATAGCAACGGTACTGGCAGTAATAATAATGCGGATAGTATAGATAGCAAAAAGGAGGCTGTTGATTTAAACAAAGAAAAATTCGATAGCAGTAATATTAAAGCAGATACAAAATTTGCGGTGACTGCCGCAGATGGCGGTATGCTGGAAGTACAGTGCGGTACGCTTGCCTTAACAAAAGGCAACTTGCCTGAAGTGAAAAATTTAGGGCAGATGATGGTGAACGGCCATAGCAAGGACAATGAAGAATTAAAGGCCTTAGCTTCCAGCAAAAATATTTCTACACCTTCAGTTTTAAATACAGATAACCAAAGCAAATTTGATAAATTGGCAAGCAAGGCAGGTAAAGATTTTGACAAAGCCTACACTGAGTTAATGGTGAGCGACCATAAAGAAGATATTGATGCGTTTAAAAAAGAAGTAAGCAATGGAAAGGATACTGCACTAAAATCTTGGGCAGCTGGTAAAATTTCTACGCTGGAGCATCATTTACAAATGGCTGAAAGCACCGAAACTTTGGTAAAAAATAAAAAAGAGAAATAAAAAAGCATTACGGCACAATACGTCCTTTTACCCTCGACACCTGTAACCAGTTTAAACCTTTGCAACCCACCGCTTTTAGTGGCGTAAAAGGCTCACCTTTTTATGCCCTTGCAAAAGCTGTTTATATAGAAAGAAATGAACTGTCAGACAATCACCGGTTAGTAGCGGCTTTTTGGGATTGTAATCCTTTTGCTATTGAGGATGACGGGCATCTTCAATACGGCTTAAAAAAAATATCACCAGGCGCACACTGGATGGGTATTCCAGGGATCGCTTGTGCCAAGGCAAATAAAAGCTTTGGACAAACTTTGCAAATTTATACTTCCGTTTCAATTGGTTTACTGGATGCATTTATTTGATGCTGGGATGAAAAGTACCGCAGTAACCGGATATGCCCCGAAACAGCCATCCGTAAAATGATAGACCCGCAATGGGTACCATTATTGCAAACACCGCCCTTTCCCGAATACCTCAGCGGGCACTCCGTTATTTCCGCCTCATCGGCAGTAATACTTACACATTACTTTGGAGATAATTTTGAGTATAAAGATAATGTTGAAGTTGGTTACGGGCTGCCTTCCAGAAACTTTGCATCCTTCAATAAAGCTGCTGTAGAAGCAGGCGTATCAAGGTTTTATGGCGGCATACATTTTATGGATGCAATTAATAATGGGCAGCTACAAGGAACTAAAGTAGGAGAGTGGGTGTTACAAAAACTAAAATGAGATAGTAAGCTTTGATGGCTTATCTTGAAGCATTCTTCTAAAATTTATCAAATGAAAAAAAATTATCGCTGGGGTATTATAGGTGCCGGCAAAATCGCAGAAAAGTTTTGTACTGCCATTTGCTTTACGGAAGGTTCAGAAGTTTATGCAGTTGCCTCACGGAATATTGAAAAAGCAAAAGACTATGCAGCAAAGTTTAATGCCACCACTTTTTATACTGATTACTTATCGTTGATAAAAGATGAAAATGTAGACATCATATATATAGCCACCCCGCATGCATTTCATTACGGGCAAACAATGCTTTGCCTGCAACATAATAAGCCGGTGCTTTGCGAAAAACCAATGTCGCTTACCTATCAACAAACGGCAGAAATGATTGCATTGGCTACTAAAAATAAATTGTTTTTTATGGAAGGCATGTGGACTGCGTGCATGCCGTTTATGGATAAGATAAAATCTTTAATAGCCGAAGATGTTATTGGCGAGCCTCAATATATTTCGGCAGATTTTGGCTTTACTGCACTTACAGATACTGACAATCGTTTAATGAATAAGGCGCTTGGCGGTGGTGCTTTAATGGATATTGGCATTTACCCTTTATCGTTAGCCACAATCATTTTGGGAGAACCGGCTACTATTAAATCTGTATCGAAGCTTACCGAAACTGGTGTAGATGCTTATGCGGATATACTGCTGCAATATGCTGACGGGCAAATAGCGCATGTGCTCTCCACCATCAGTTTTACTACAGCGGTAGAAGCTGAAATTATCGGCACAAAAGGGCGTATCAAAATTGAAAGCCCCTGGTTTAAGGCAACCAATTTTTCTGTTATTTTAAATGAAGGGGCCACAGAAGATTTTTCTATGCCGCACCTAAGCAACGGCTTTGAGCATGAAATAATGGAAGTGATGCATTGCCTTGATAATGGCTTGCTGCAAAGCAATAAATGGCCGCATCAGCTAACACTCTCCATCAGTAAAACTATGGAGCAGGTTTTGGCGCTGGCAGGGGTTGTGTACGAAACGGCTTAAAAAAGTTTTTTCTATTAATAAAAGCAATCAGCAACAGCGTTACGATACTTACAGTTATTGCTTTCCAAAGTTTGCCAGCACTACTTGTAAAACTATCTACTTTGCCTGTTAATATAGTACCTGCCCAATAATAAGGCATTTTCTTTTCAGTAAATTCATTGGCACTAATAAAGGCCAATTTAGCTCTTTGCAGCGCTATATCAGTTGGCAGCCCCTGCGATAAATACTTATAAAATAGCTCCGTAATGGCATAAGTAGATATATTATCGACCGGCCATAAATTACTTACCGCCGCTGGTATCCCCAGTGCTGCAAAGCCCCTGTTAAAGCTAAAAATGCCTTCCCCCTGGTATAATTTCCCGTTAGCCGTTTCGCAGGCAGATAGTACAACCAGTTGCGTTACCGGTTTTCTATCAGTTATTAAATCTGATAAATAAAGGGCTGAATCAGCAAAATAAATAACCGGGTCGTTATTAGCGCTGCTATCGGCTGCATGAGTATATAACTGCAGGATATTATAGCTTGGAAAACTTTGCAAAAAATTATTCCTTGTCGCTTTTTCCATCACGTAATTAGTAGCATTGCTAAAAAATACGTTTATTTTTTTTAAAGAAATGTCGCTTCCGGATAATGTGGCCAGGCTATCCTCAACCTTATATTGCACTGGCGCAATCCCTAAAATTTTGTTGGTAGTAGTACTGTTGCCAGTATAGTTGTTGGTTAAGTATTTGGCAGAGTAGGTATAGCTGGTGGCATACTTGCTAAGCAAATATTCAGGTTGCTGGGGGTTGTCGTTGGTTACCATTGCTTCAAAAGGAAAGCCCTTTCCATCGGGCGAAATAATAAGGCTGGTAATGGGCAGTATATTTTTAGGGAATAATAAATTATATAGCCTGTGTGCTATTTTTACAAACCCGTTAAAATTTTTATTGAGCAAGCCAGGGTTAGTTAGTGCGGTGTTAAATGAGCCGGAAACACTATCGTATAAATGCTGGTCAACTTTAATAAACGTTGTACTGGCAGGCTCAATGGTTAATACATACACGGCACTATCCCCCGCAAATATTTCCATTAAAGCCTTAGGCCCTTTTAAAATATTTTGCCTTAGTTGTTGCAGGCTAATAAAAGTTGTATCAAGGTAATTTTGATAGTACGCAGGGTTTTTGCTTTTAAGCTTGCTTTGTAGTACACGTAGCTCGCTTGTTGCATTGTATAATTCTTTTTGAGAAGCAAGGTATTCATCAGAGGCAGGCGGAAGGCTTATTATTTTTCGTTGCAGGTACGTAATATTTTTTTTTATGGCAGCTTGGTTTGCGATGTCGGTATCCGCCATCCACCGTTGTTCGTTTATCTGGTCGTTCAGTAAAATAGACCGGCTTTTTTCAAAAAAATAAAATGCGTCTTCCATATTATTATTGGCATAGCAAGCCTCAATGGCATGTTCGTATAAATTGCGTGCGGTACTGCGCCACACCAGGTTTGAGCCAAACAAAAGTTGTTGTTCAGTTTTTATTTTAGCTAAAAACAGGTCGCCTTTTTTATAAATGGCCAGTGCTTTTTTAAGGTACGCGTCATTTTTTGTATAGAAGTATTGCTGTACAAATGCATCGCCCTTATCGGTTGTAAGGTCAGATAAGTTTTGTAATAAATTAAAGCCGGGAAATGCAAATGAATTTTGCAGCATGGTAGTCTCATCCATGCCATGCCTTACTGTATTAAATGCCCGTTGAAAATAATCCTGGGCGGTATTATAGTTTTTTTGTAAGGCATAAATATTGCCTGTTTGCTTAAATATAAATAACGAATCTGTAGCATCTGCATATTTCAATGCCGCGGCGCAGTAAGTTAAGCCAACACCGTATTTGTTATAATTTTTGGCAAGCACCATGCCGATACTAACTAAACTTTGAGCGCAGCCTTTGTTATATTTTAATACCAAATCTGCCTGGTAAGCTTGCTTAAAAAAGGCGAGCGCTTTATCAGGCTGTTTTAAATCCTGGTAAATTAAGCCAAGCAAATAATAAAATGCGTATAAAAATTTGGTATCGCCTTTTTTTGAAAATTCAGTTATTTTTTTTTCTAAGATATTTTTAGCTAAAAGCCCATATTTAGAAAAAAATAATGCGTTGGCCTGTTTAGCCACAAAAATTACAATATAATCAATACTGTCTTTTTGGTGATAATATTTTTGTACAATATCTTCTCCTAGTTTTGCATAGTTGCTGCACAAACTATATTCGCCTTTATTAAATAAATACTCCGTCTTGTCTGCCAATACAGTCGGCAGCATATCAAATCCACTGCCACCTTGCAATACATAAGCAATGCAACTATCAATGGCAGCGTACTTTTTTTCCTCCTGGGCGGTAATATCATAATAATAAAGCAGGTTAGAGTAATTATCTACCAAGGCCATAGTACCGCCCATTTTTGTTGCTAAGCACGCTTTAGCAATATGTACCGATTGTTCAGTAAAATTGATTGCATCGGCATAATTGCCTTCCTTAAAATAAAGTACACCAATTTTTTGTGATAAAAACATGCTTAAAGAATCCTTTTCTAAATGGCATATTTTCATCTGTTCGGCTAATTGCAATAATTCCTTTAGCTGGGCTGCGGTTTTATTTTTAGTAGAATGATAGACGGCAAAAATCCTTTGTTTTAAAACATTTTTATCCGGGCATTGGCAATACAGGTAACTAGGCATTAGCAGCAGGCTGATAATAATAAAAATAATTTTGTGCAAGCCATGCTCATTCGCCGCTTTGCAGTATGTTTTTATACCAGGTATCTTCCATGCGGTTATGGTATGCATACTATTAAATTGGTTATTAATGCCGGTAAGCTAAGGTTTTAAATGTTTGGCTTTGCCTCACCCAAACCCTATTCAAAGTACAGAATAGGCTTTAACTTAACGGCACTTAAATATTATTAAATTTAACGCCACTAAAATTGGGACTTATACACACTCTTATCTACCCATATCTTTAATATCGCCAAACAAATTTAAAATTTCATAGTGCGGCACAGGCCTTGGGGGTACCCTTACGGCAACTGCCGGTAAGCTTACAGGGCCACCAACATCAACCCATATTTCAATAATATCTTTATTTACTATACTGTGCGAAAAATTGATGGTTATAATTTTTGAGGCAAGCCCTTGTTTGCTTATATCCATTAAAATATACCGGTCCAGCTCAAGAATAGCTTTATCTCTTTCTTCATTACTGGTACCCTGCTTAACTTCAATTTGCCAGTGTATCCATTTTTTTATCGTCACTATCTTTTTACCATGCCTGGTTGTTGCGCAGGCACTAAAAATAAATATGCAGGCAACAAAAAACACTTTAAAAATTAATGGCTTTACTAAGGTTGGTTTATCAGTCATTGTAGTTTTCTTTAAGTTTTTATTTTAATGTTGTTTAGTCAAGTGTGGTTCCGTTGTTACCTTTCCGCAGCCGCTTTTTTAGTTATATTATAGCTTGTCGCCCAGCGGGGCAAAAAGCGCTTACCGTACCGCCATTGGCTTGTATTTTAACACATAAGGTGGCTTACCTGGGCAATCTTATGTGGGGAGGTATTGTAGATGCTGCGTCTGTACTGTCTATTGAGGTGGCTACTTTTATCCTAACCTTGCCCGGGTAAAAATCATGGGTAATCTTCAATGCCGCAATTTTTATTCCGGTAGAATCGATATAGCCTAAAATGTACCTGTCGGCTTCATTGGCTATTTTATATCTCTCCGCGCTGCTTTCATTTTTCTTAAACTCAATAGCCCAGTCTACCCAGTTTTTTATTTTAACTATTTTTTTGTTACTGCTGCAATTTGTAAAAAATAGGCAGCCAATAAAAAAACATCCAGCCAGTAAAAATTGCTTCAATCCTTTTAATGCCTGCTTCATTGTAAATTTTTAAGTATGGGTATGCTAATAAATCAATTACAATTTTTTCAACCACCCAACCGCAAGATCCTTACCCTCCAAATTTTTATCCACTACATCGTGCAATAAAACCTTCGCAGCATCTTTATCGCCTGTTTTGTTACGCTCCATTAAAGTAAGGGCTTTATAAAACTTACCCGGGTTACTGTATAAGCTAGCATCGTTTTCAAGGCTGCTAAAATATACCAGGGCTTCATCGTAATTTTCAAATCGCAGGCAAATAATGCCGGCATATTTTTTTACCACTGCATCGGTACTGTCATTTTTTGCCATGCTTTTAAATTGCACCAGAGCTGCGGTTAATTTTCCTTGGTTATATAAGTCCAGCCCATTCTGCAGGCTATCTTTTTTAGTGCCCATGCTAATGCCTTGCATAGTTGCAAAATTTTGTGTTATATACGCATCAGCCATTTGTTTAGGCGATGTTTTGCCTGTGGTAAAAAATAAAGTTAGCCCTATAACAGCCGCTACCACACTGGCTGCGGCCATGTAACGCCATATTCTTTTTATAGGTATTGCTTTTGCGGGCATCACTTTTTGTGCTAAGTAAATTTCTTTAAAGCGTACTTTTCTTTGCTCGTTAGCTTGTTCTTTTAATGTACCTGTGGCACTTGTGTAAAATGCTACTTCCTCAGCAAATGCAGGATCGCTCATAATTTTTTGCTCAAACAATTTTATTTGTTCGTTGGTATTTACGCCACTAAAATAATCATCTATATAGTCTATGTTTTCCATATCAGTTGCTATTATTATATGCTTGCCTTAATTTTTCAATACAGCGCAAACGGCTTGTCTTTATTACGTCGGCAGTCTTATAATCCAGTGCAGCGGCTATTTCTTTATCGGTATAGCCATCTGCATACAACGCCAATATTTGCTTGCATTTATCCCCCAATTGCTTTAACCTGCTGACCAGGATATCCATATCCGTTTTTTCTATTAGCTGCTGCACCACCGTCCTGGCCGTATCAGCAATTTTTAAAAGCATATCGGTTATTGAAGCTGTTTGGTGTATGCTGTTCTTATTGGTCGTTTTTTTTCGGATAAGGTCAACACTTTTGTTACAAAATATTTTGAAGAGGTAAGTTTTAAGCGACGATTTTCTTTCAAAAATATTACCGGCAATACTTCCAATGGCATATAATATAGTATCGGAGTAAGCGTCAAAAGCTTCGTCTTCGGTAAGGGAATATTTGTGCATGCCCTCATTTATAAAATAAATATATCGGGCAAACAGGGCATCCTCAGCTTTTCTTTTCAGGTGAGAGTCTTGCTGAAGTTGAATGATCAAATCTTGTTCCGTAGCATTAAGTAGTCGCTCAAAAGCCATGAGGGATGTGTTTTAAGAAAGGTATGCAAAAAACTTAAATTAAAAAAGCGGCAATTAGATGCTTTCATTAATGGCTCCCCATTTATTAAACCCGTTGCCGTACTGCAAAATAAAGGCCAAAAAATAATTTAGCCATCATAGTGCTTCATTAAACAAGCTGGCGTTAAATTTTTTGGCGGCCCTGCGGTTGAGCTATGCACTGCAATCTTTTTTTGCGGGCGGACCGATAAAAAAAGGATTTCCGTTCCAATCCCTTGCGCTTCAATTTCAATAATATCCGCTTGCCAGTAAAACTATTAATTCTTTAAGGCCATAAACACTAGAAGCCAATAATTACAAACCAATGGCGCTAAGCTAAGCAGTTTTCGCATCGCTGTGCCATGCACCCCTTCCTTTTGGCGAGGGGCAGGGGGTGAGGTAAAAAAACGGAGCAATCCTTAACTTAACGGCATTGAATTATAAACTATCAAAAAAATAAAAAATAATAAACATTTTTTGTTTCCATCCTTTACCCGCTTGCGACAAATAACCAAGCAAACGTTGCTAACACAAAATCATCCATAACAAATAATTATATAAACAACTTAAAAATTAAAATAATGAAAAAGTATTTATTTGCCCTCGTGGCAGGCTTAATCCCAGCCCTGGCAACAACAACCCAAGCGTACGCTCAAAACTTAAATAAAAATTTTCTATTTGACAATGATTTAGCCGTATTTTCCAGCAACAATCCTCCAGGCAAAACCGGGGTAATTACAGCTACGCTCGACTTAGCTGGCATTAGTACAAAGGCCATCAAAAACTTCACTAAAAATTATGCAGTTGCTACCGATGCTAAATGGAGCAATACTTTAGAGGGGTACCGTGCCAAGTTTACCTCCAATAGCATCACCCAGTTGGTTTATTACAATCACAAAGGCAACTGGACAGGCAGCTTAAAAAATTACAGCGAAGCGCAGCTAAATAAAAATGTAAGGGACATCATTAAACGCATCTACTATGATTTTGACATTAGCCTTGTACAAGAGATAGAAACAATCGCCTCCTATAGCACGCCTGCATATCTTGTACACATTGAAAACGCAGACAATTATAAGATGCTCATTATAAGCGATGGGGATATGCAGGTATATGAAGAATTCAAAAAGCAAAAATAGCCCGTTTTTTATTCGCCCACAAACACAGGTGTACCTACAAAAATAAACTTACAAAGCCCCGCTACAACTAAGCTGGGCTTTGTTAATACAAGCCATGTAAGCCATAAGCTTTTAATATATCATCAGGCAAGCCAGGCAGCTGCAAATAAAATAAAAACCATAAAGCAGGTTATCAATAATACCTTCGGCATATTTTTTTACTTGCTCATATAAAATAAATGAAACACTGCCTGCCGTTTTTTATTTGCTTTTTTGTTGCCCATTGTACCAATGCCCAACAAGACATAAATAAAGCTGCAGCTGCCTTGCAGCACAATGCTTTGCATATACCAGGCGGTAACCAAACTTTTGTGCCCATTAAAAATATACAATGGGCTTTTAAAACCAAGGGTAAAATATTTTCATCCCCGGCAATAAGTAAGGGCATACTATTTATTGGCAGCGAAGATAAAAGCCTTTACGCCATCAATATAAAAACCGGTAAACAAAAATGGAAATTTACTACGGCGGGTGCCGTCCATTCAACGCCCGCTGTATATGGCAGCAATGTATATATGGGCAGTTACGATGGGTATTATTATGCCATAGATGCAGCCACCGGCAAACAAATATGGAAGTTTAAGACTGGTGGCGAAAAACATGTTGGAGATACATCGTACTGGGGCATGAAGCCTGCAGGCGAGTATATGGACGACCTGTGGGATTGTTTCCTTTCATCGCCCATTATCTACAAAAGCAACAATGGGGCTACAGTTTGTTTTGGCAGCAGCGATGGCAATGTGTATGCAGTAAATGCCCGCACAGGTAAACTAAAATGGAAGTTTGCCACTAACGGCATTGTACATGCAAGCCCCGCGTTGTATAATGGCACTATTTACATAGGCAGTTGGGATACCTTTTTGTATGCTATCGACGCCGCAACCGGCAAACAAAAATGGAAATTTAAAACAGGCGCCCAAATGGCTATGACAGGTATTCAGGCTACTGCCACTATACAAAATGGCATAGTTTATTTTGGTGCAAGGGATGCTCATTTATATGCCTTAGATGCTGCAACCGGTAGTGTTATCTGGCAATACGATACTCAAAATTCATGGGTGGTAAGTTCGGTAACTATTAGTAACAATATATTGTATGTAGGCACTTCGGATACCTTTTTATTGTTGGCTTTAGATGCCGCCACCGGGCACGAAAAATTTAAGTTCAAAACAAATGGCTACGTTTTTGGAAAGCCTGCAATAGCTCGCAGCACTGCATATATTGGTGATTTTACGGGTAATATATTTTCCGTAGATATAAATGCCCCGGAAAAAAACCGGTCTACTTTTTCAACCGCTTCAAGAAAAAAGTATGCTGTTGCCACCTTAAAAAATGATACGCTTAATTTTATGTACGCCGCAAAAAATACCGACTTGTATTTGTATGCTGCCAATAAAAAAGTGATGCATGGATTTTACCAGCTTGGCTCCATAGTATCCTCGCCATTGGTTGTAAAAAATATATTGTACGCAGGCAGCGCAAATGGGTATTTATATGCGTTGAATCTAAAAATGCAATAACCTCGGCAGATAAATATATATTTATGTGATGGCTGCTATCATATGTGCTGCTATCTTTATAGCCATACATTTCAAATGTTTCCTTAAAATATCTAATAGCTTAATGATTCAACTATGCCAAAACTAACTAAAGCAGCAGCAAATAACACCATTGCATTTGCGTTAATAACAAGCCTGTTTTTTCTGTGGGCATTCCTTCATAATATTAATCCGATATTAATACCGCATTTAAAAAAAGCCTGCCAGCTAACAGATACGGAGTCGTCATTTATTGATAGCGCAGTTTACCTTGGCTACTTTTTAGTGGCCTTGCCCGCGGGCTGGTTTATGCATAAATATGGCTATAAAAAAGGCATCATATTTGGCTTGCTCCTGTACGCGCTGGGGGCAGCTTTATTTATACCGGCGGCATCTGTCCGCAGTTACCCGTTTTTTTTGTTTGCCTTGTTTATTATCGCCAGCGGCGCTACTTTTTTAGAAACTGTTGCCAACCCATACATTACCCGGTTAGGCGATAAGGCAACAGCAGAGCAACGTTTAAATTTTGCCCAGTCTTTTAATGGCGTGGGTGCTTTTATTGCACCCATCATTGGCGGCAAGTTTATTTTATCCGGTATAGAGCACACGCCTGAAGAGCTTAAACAAATGCCTGTACAGCAATTAAATAACTACCTCTCTTTTGAGGCTGGCACCATAAAAATACCCTACATGGTTATTGCGGGCGTAGTGTTGCTGGTAACCATCTTTTTTATGTTTACCCGTTTGCCCGAAATTAAAGAAGAGGACGTAGCAGTAGTTGGTGGCCATGGCGACAAATCCTTCTCATTAAAAGTGTTCAGGTACAAGCATGTGCGGTGGGCGGTTATTGCGGAGTTTTGTTCGGTTGGCGCACAGGTTGGCGTAGGCAGTTTTTTTATAAAGTTTTCAAAGTACACCATGATATTGCCGGAAAAAACGGCGGCTTACTGGTGGGGCGGCATCGCTATGGTAGGCTTTATGCTGGGCCGTTTTAGCGGTACCTTTTTTATGAAATATATTAAGCCATCAAAGCTGCTTTCCTTCTATGCTTTTATGAATGTTTTGTTGTTAGGCATTGCGATATCTTCTTCCGGTAAATTAGCCGTGTATGCATTGCTGCCGGTGCCATTCTTTATGTCTATCATGTTTCCAACAATATTTGCGCTCGGCATAAAAGGGCTTGGCGAAGAAGCAAAGATCGCCTCATCTTTTTTAGTGATGTCTATTGTAGGCGGGGGCGTGGTGCCATTTATCATGGGCAGGATATCCGATTCAACCGGCAGCATCCAGATATCTTATATCGTCCCCATGGTTTGTTTTGCCACTATCTTTTTCTTTGGCTGGCGAGGGTATAAAATAGATGAAAGCCAATTGATGCCACCGTTAATTAAGAATGAAGTTGATGCGCTGATGGTTGCGCCAATTGTGTAAGTTTTCCATAATTTTAGGTACGCTGTT
>JAYVUJ010000126.1:0-9811 GCA_043788035.1 Ferruginibacter sp.
TTTATTGATAGCCATTACAGGACGTTCGCTTCTAAAGAAAATACTATTATAGCGGGTAGTTCCATGGGTGGGCTAATATCATATTACGCCTTGTTAAAGTACCCCGGTGTGTTTGGCAAAGCTGGCGTTTTTTCACCTTCTTTCTGGATAGCCGATAAAATTAAAAAGCTTACAGATACCAACAGTATTAAGTTAACCGGCAAATTATTTTTTTATACAGGTGCGTTGGAAGGCGATAGCAATGTAAAAAATATGGAAGCCATAGTGAATATTTTAAGAGAAAAATCTCCAGCAATTATTTACGCTGTAGTTGACCCTGAAGACCAGCACAATGAGCAGGCCTGGCGCAAATGGTTCGTTGCCTTTTATAAATGGATAATGGCAGATGGGTTTAATATTGTTAATCAAGAGAAAAAGTAACAGTATTGTATAAGTCCTAAGTAAACCAATAAAAGCCCCTTGCATAACAAAGTTAGCGCCGCGCCTTAAGAATGCCTTTGAAGCTTTACATAAAAATATTTGCCGGGAAAAGAAATTTCAATTGTAATCAAAAATTTCTTTGTGGTGTAGCCCTTCAAATAACTTGAAACTTTGGGCAACGCCAAGCCACAAATAAAAAACCCAAACAAAAACGGTATTTAAATAATGTAGCTAACACCTTGTAAGGCTAGGTCGGTATTTGCAAACACTTCCTTTGCTTCAATTAAAAATTCATCCAGCTCTTCGTATTTAGAAGAGAAATGCCCAATCAGCAATCTTTTTACATTACCCTTTTTTGCAATGGTGGCAGCTTGCTCGGTAGTACTGTGATAACGTTCTGCCGCTCTTTGGTGCAGGTCCTTTAAATAAGTAGTTTCATGGTACAGCATGTCTACCGATTTAATTTTTTCTATCAGGCTTTCATCAAAAATAGTATCTGCGCAATAAGCATAAGTTTTTGGCTTTAGGCCTGCAATGGTTACTTCTTTATTAGGTATGATAGTACCTTTTTTAGTTACATAATCTTCTCCTTTTTGCAGATGCTCGTAAAAACTTTTCGGTATTTCGTAAGCCTTTGCACGAGTGCTGTCTACCCTTCTCGGGTTTTTCTTTTCAGTAAATAAAAAACCCCAGCATTCAATGCGGTGCTGCACTTTAAAGGCTTCAACTGTAATTTTTTTATCATCCACAATAATGCCTTCAGTAGTAATGGGTTCAAAAAATAATTTATAAGATAGGCCAATACCCGCTACCTGTAATTGAAGGCTGATAATCTGTTCCAACGCAACTGGAGCATGCAAATGCAAATCTTGTGTGCGGTTTAGCAAGCTCATGCTGGTAAGTAAGCCTATCAACCCAAAATAGTGGTCGCCATGCAAGTGAGAAATAAAAATATGATTGATCCTACTGCGGCGAATTTTATATTTGCTCATCTGCAATTGTGTGCCTTCGCCACAATCAATCAGGTAAGCTTCTTCCAGCGATTGAAGTATATGCGCAGTTGGATTCCTATCCCATGCAGGGATAGCGGAGTTGTTGCCAAGTATTGTAAGTGCCAGCATTTTTAAAGGGTTAAATTTATCGCAGTATCATCCTATTAAACAGTAGACAGATTAACCGCTAATTTTGTTGCTTTTAATAGTAAATGAAATAATATTGTTAAGTCCCCGCTACTCTTCATCATCAAATAATTCCCGCTCAATCTGTTCCATTTGAACAATATCCCAGGCTTCGCTTTCTGTAGGCGTAACATTCATCACTTCCAAAAATTCAATCTTATCCAGCAAAGCTTCTACACTTGGCTGCAGGCAGCAAACTACAAAAGAAGCATCGTGTTCGTAAAAGTTTTGTTGAAGGTTGGCAATGTTTTCACCGGCAATTTCATCAACTTGTTGTACAGCTTCCATATTTAAAACAATGTGCGGTATGTCTTTTTGTTGATAAGGAAGCAACATTTTAGTAAGTTCATCTGTCATAATAGCAGAAATATTTGCTTCAATCGGCGTAATAACCGTAAATTTTTCTTTGGTATCTATTTTGACATTCATTAAATAAGTTTCTTGTTTTAAACGTTATGTTCTTTGTAAAGTAAAGTAAAATTTTGATTGAATATTTTCTGTTAATAGAAGTAATCTTTTTTTTTAAAGCTTACGTATATTTAGCTTGTTAGGGTTATGGTTTTAAACCATATTCGCCCTGCGAAAATAGTGTTTTATAAATTTTTCAAGATATCAACATTTCGGCCTTGGAGCCAACCAATTTTAAAAAATAATCGTTATTATTGTACAAGCTAAATTCAATAGAATGGATAACAATTTTTCAGCACAAGTAAAAGAAATCATTTCATATAGCAGGGAAGAAGCACTGCGCCTGGGGAATGATTTTATAGGCACAGAACATCTGGTTTTAGGTCTGATAAGAGACGGAGAAAATACCGCTATTAAAATACTAAAATCCCTTAATGTAGATCTTTACGAACTACGAAAAGAAATAGAAGTAGCCATAAAAGACAAAACAGGAAAAAACATTGCTAACATCAATTCCCTTCCGCTTACAAAGCAGGCAGAAAAGGTAATTCGCATTACCGTTTTAGAAGCTAAGTCCCACAAAAGCGTAATGGTGGAAAGCGAGCATCTAATGCTTTCTATTTTGAAGAATAAAGAGAATATTGCAACACAAATTTTAAACCAGTTTGATGTGGACTATGACATTTTTAAAAACGAATTAGGGTTTGTTACCAGCACCCCCCCAGCCGCTGAATTTAGCGATGAAAACGAAGAAGATTTTGATGAAGAAAGGAAGCAGTATAGCCAGCAACAAAAAGCACAACGTGGCGGCGCGGCTAATCAGCCTAAAACAAAAACTCCGGTATTGGATAACTTCGGTCGCGATATTACCCGGCTTGCAGAAAGTGGTTCGCTTGACCCAATAGTTGGGCGCGAAACAGAAATTGAAAGGGTATCCCAAATATTAAGCCGCCGTAAGAAGAATAACCCTATTTTAATTGGTGAACCTGGAGTGGGTAAAACGGCTATTGTTGAAGGGCTTGCCTTACGCATAGTACAAAGGAAAGTAAGCAGGGTTTTGTTTGATAAGAGAGTTGTAAGCCTTGACCTTGCAGCATTGGTAGCTGGTACAAAATACCGTGGTCAGTTTGAAGAAAGGATGAAAGCCATTATGAACGAGCTGGAAAAAAACCGGGACGTTATTTTATTTATAGATGAGATACATACTATAGTTGGCGCAGGTGGAGCCAGTGGTTCATTAGATGCAAGCAACATTTTTAAGCCAGCTTTAGCAAGAGGCGAACTGCAATGTATCGGTGCATCTACGTTAGATGAATACCGCATGCACATTGAAAAAGATGGTGCTTTAGACCGTCGTTTTCAAAAGGTAATCGTTGAGCAGCCATCTGTTGATGAAACTATTGAAATACTTGCCAACATTAAAAGTAAATACGAAGATTACCATAATGTAACCTATAGCACACAGGCGATTGATGCTTGTGTTAAATTGAGCGAACGTTACATGACAGACCGTTTATTGCCAGATAAGGCGATTGACGTGATGGATGAAGTTGGTGCAAGGAAACACATCAAGAACATCAACGTTCCGGAAGAAGTAATTGAACTGGAAAAGAAGATCGAAGACATTAAGCTTGAAAAAAACAAGGTTGTAAAAAGTCAGCGTTTTGAAGAGGCAGCTTCTCTAAGAGATTCAGAAAAACGTTTGCAGGAAGACTTGGAAAAAGCCAAAAATAATTGGGAAGAAGAAAGTAAGCACAAGCGCTTTCCTATTGAAGAAGAAGATATCGCGGAAGTTATCAGCATGATGACAGGCATACCGGTAAAAAGGATGGTACAGGCAGAAACTGAAAAATTACGCCGCATGGGTGATGATTTAAAGGGCGCTGTAGTTGGCCAGGAAGAAGGCATATCTAAAGTGGTAAAAGCAATCCAGCGCAACCGGGTAGGTTTAAAAGATCCTAAAAAACCGATTGGTACATTTATATTTTTAGGGCCAACCGGTGTAGGTAAAACAGAATTGGCGAGGTCGCTTGCCAGGTATATGTTCGATAATGATGATTCTTTAATAAGGATCGACATGAGCGAATACATGGAAAAGTTTAGTGTCAGCCGTTTAATTGGCGCACCTCCCGGATATGTTGGCTATGAAGAAGGAGGACAGTTAACTGAAAAAGTAAGGCGTAAACCATACAGTGTTATTTTATTGGATGAAATAGAAAAAGCACATCCGGATATTTACAATATTTTATTGCAGGTGCTGGATGATGGTCAATTAACGGATGGTTTAGGCCGTAAGATTGATTTCAAGAATACGCTAATCATTATGACTTCTAACATCGGCGCACGCCAGTTAAAAGATTTTGGGGAAGGTGTTGGTTTTGCCACTGCTGCAAGGGTTTTAAATGCAGATGAAAATAATAAATCTGTTATTGAAAAAGCGTTAAAGCGAACCTTTAGCCCTGAGTTTTTAAATAGGATCGATGACGTGGTTATATTTAATTCTTTATCAAGGGAAAATATCTTTGAGATAATTGATATCTTGATGAAGGGCGTAATGAAACGTTTGGTAAACCTTGGCTTTGCAATGGAGCTTACAAAACAAGCTAAAGATTTTATTGCAGATAAAGGCTATGATGCTCAGTTTGGCGCAAGACCTTTGCATAGGGCTATCCAAAAATACCTGGAAGATCCTTTAGCTGAGGAAATATTGAACATGGCAGTAAAAGCAGGCGATACATTAATTGCTGACCTGGACGAAGCAAAAGAAAGGATACTTTTTACGTTAAAGCCAGTTGTGCCTACTGTTGAAGAAAAGACAGAAGCATAATTTATAAGTTTTACATTTTTAGCCACCTTTTTTGGGTGGCTTTTTTTATGTGTAACCGCATGTGTTTTATTTTCTATATTTATTTTCAACTAATCTTTTTGTTTTGAAGGTTGCCTTTTTTGACTGACTTTTGCAGCAATGGAAAAAATAGTTATCACCATAGACGGCTGGTCATCCTGTGGAAAAAGTACTTTGGCAAAGCAATTAGCAAAAGAACTAAGTTATGTATATATTGATAGTGGTGCCATGTACCGTTCTATTACGCTTTATTTTTTGCGCCACCACATAGATTGGACAAATAAAGCCGCGGTTGCAGAGGCATTAAAAAATATTGTGTTAGAATTTCACCACAACGAAAAAACTGGGGAGTCAGAAATTTTTTTAAATGGCGAAAATGTGGAATATCTGATAAGGGATTTAGTGATTGCCGAAAAAGTGAGTGATGTAGCCACCATTAAAGAAGTGCGCGGCTTTGCCGTAGCTGAACAACAAAAAATGGGTAAAAAAAAAGGTATTGTTATGGATGGCCGGGATATAGGCACTACAGTTTTTCCGGATGCCGCACTTAAAATTTTTATGACGGCCGATATTGCTGTACGTGTTGAAAGAAGGTTTAAAGAAATGTTTGAAAAAAATCCTAACATAACAATTGACGAAGTAAAAAATAACCTCGAAATGCGAGACTATATAGATTCTAACAGAGAAGTAAGCCCCTTAAGAAAAGCCGCTGATGCTATTGTGCTTGATAATACCCATATAAGCATGGAGCAACAATTAAAGTTTGCTTTAAACCTTTTAAATTATTAAAAAGTTATTTAGTAATAATATTTTAATAATTTAAAGTCAATGTTTTTCTTCTGGTTTGGTAAGGGTAAGGGTAAGGTAAAGACAAACATTTAAATCCTAAACTTAATGACATTGAATAATATTTACCTAAAATACTTTTTCAAGTATAAATATGCTACATAGACTATATAAATCCATCGTAAAAACATATTCCGTTTTATCTTTATTTTTTACATTTTTTGTTCAATAAAGACGTAAGTAATTCACCCCTAATTATTTAATATTGTACGCTTTAAATAAAAATGACTAATATAGCATATTAATAAGTTGTTATTGTGATATTTATTTAATAACAAAAACAATAAAGCGTAATCCAATAATTTTTATCTTGTGTAGTATGTTGAACTATCATCTTTATTGTTTGTAGTTTTTATCCTACCCTCCAATTTATCCTAACTAAAAACTAATTTTAATTACAATGTACAAAAAACCACTATTATTATGCCTATGCATAAGCCTTTATGCTATAAGCAATGCCCAGGTAACGGAAATCTACACTGACTACGGAGGTTTTTGGAAATCCACCTTATCTACCGCATCTTCTACGATCAAGCCCAATAATAGCCATAATGTATTGGCTTTTACACGTAACTCGAAGGTTTATTCTACTGGGGTTAATGATGCTGCACTAACATCAAATAATGTAGCTGTTTTTACGCCTACCGTTTTTAAAGCACTTCCTGTTACTTATCCAATTGGTGGAACTATAGCTAGTGGAAGTACTACTTATATTGCAACTGGTGCTTTATACGATGGTATAGCCAATGGTTATAGCAACCCAGTACCAAATTTAAGGATAGCAGATGTACTTATAGATGGCATTAACGGATTAGATATAGGGACTGGCATAACCAACCTTCCTATCTCGGCGGTATTAAAGTTTAATGTAAGCGCAATTAATATCACCTCTATATCAGATACAATACCGGATATACTTTTCTCTCAAATTGCAAGTCCTGGCCAAACAGCCTATCAGGTACATTTTGAAGATGTATCTGGTGCCTTAGTAGGAAATACGTATTCAGTTGTTTGGAGTAGCCCTTTAGGTAATAATAATTGCGATTTGTATAATTTAAGTGCCACCACTACTGATTTATCTGTAATTACAAGTGGAAATGCTATTAATCAAAATGGGGAAATTAGGTTAAGCGCTTTGCAATTTTCTGATTTTGGCATTAGTGTTGCCAATGCAGCGCTTGTATCAAAATTAATCATTGTGCCAGATGGTAACAGTGACCCTGCTTTTGTTGCGTATAATACTTCCTCATTCACTTTTGCAGCTCCGGTAGTAACCGCACAGCCAAAATCACAATTTATTTGTACTGACCCAACTAAAACTGTTAATCTTTCAGTTGTGGCAACTGGTTCAACAATATTGTATCAATGGCGAAAAAATTCAGTAAACATCGCAGGCGCAACTTCATCTACTTATTCTATTAGTCCTGCACTTGCTTCAGATTCAGGTAGGTATGATGTAATTATTTGGAATGGAAAGGATACTATAGTTAGTAGGGTTGCAATTATAACTGCATTAGTTAACGTAAACCCTACCCATTCTACTATACCCACTGGTAATACCATCGCCTTATCTGTCAATGCTACTACTACGAGTTATCAATGGCAAAAAAATGGTATAGATATATCTGGGGCAACTGCATCTTCCTATAATTTGAATCCGCTATTAAATACCGATGGCGGATCTTTTACAGTCAATATTGCGAATGCTGATAATGCTGCCTGCCCCCTTTTAACAAGCACTGCTTCGTTAGATACTATTGCTACAACCCTATATTCCAAAGCAACAGGTGCTATCAATATACCGGCTACATGGGGTGTATATGCAGATGGGGGAGGTATTGCTCCTGCAACATTTTTAAGGGCGGAACATACCTTTAGCATGGCTAATCAAGCTACTGCAATAAGCGCTGGAAATTTAATTATTGCAGGTACCCTAGATATTGCTAATACCACCACCACAATTGGTGGAAATACTACATTAAATGTTGGGCGTTTAATAAGGTCTGGCAGCGGAAAGCTTGTTGGTACTGCCACTTCCAACCTTACTGTTGGCGGCGTAACCGATTTGAATTTTGATGCCACCGGACAAATACTCGAAAATTTAACCATTGCCAGCGGCGGTACTGCTACATTAAATAGCCCTCTAAGCTTAACGGCCGGTAGCAACCCGGGCGTATTAACTGTAAATGCAGGCGGTACATTACTTACGGGAGGAAACCTTACATTAAAAAGCGATGCCAACGGAACAGCTGTTGTAGGTAATTCTGATGGTGTAGTTTCTGGTGCGGTAACTATAGAAAGGTACATGCCCGCCCGCAGGGCATGGAGGCTTATTGGTGCGCCCATTACCCCATCTGGTGCACCTACAATCAATGCCGCATGGCAGGAAGGTGCCACCACTTCCACCAGTGACCCAAGCCCAGGTTTTGGTACGCATATTACTGGAGGCAGTACAGCTAATGGTTTTGACCAAAGCCCTAATAACAGCCAAAGCTTTAAATTTTATAATGGATCTTCCTGGGTAGGCGTTGCAAATACAGCCTCAATACTTGTAACACAATATCCTGCAGGTTTTCTTTTTGTACGTGGCAACCGGTCTTACGATATTACTAATGCATCAACTTTATTATCGCCATCTGCAACAGTACTAAGGGTTAACGGTAGTATTAACCAAGGTGCGCAGGCTCCGGTAAGTGTATCAGCTACAGGTTATACATTAGCAGTTAACCCGTATACAAGCCCTATAGATTTCGCCTTAGTACGAGCTGCAAGTACTAATGTATTCAACAGGTATGTTATGTGGGACCCTCAAATAGGAAGTTCATCATCAGCTGTCGGTGCATATGTGACGGTAGAATGGGATGGCTCAACTTACACTAAATCACCTGTAACCCCAAATGTTACAACCATAATCCAGGGCGGGCAGGGTTTTTTTCTGCAAAGCGGTAACAGTACTGCTTCTGGCAGCCTTATTATAAATGAAAGCCATAAAAATAGCACTACAAGCGTAGTGCCTTTTGGAAGGTTAGTTGGTAACCCCAATTTAAAAGTGGCAAGTACACTAGATGCAAGTATTGCTGTAGACCTCAAGATTATAGAAGTAAATAATTCAGAAACTATTGCGGATGGCGTATTGGAGCATTACAATAGCAGCTACAACAATGGCTTAGATAATGGCGATGCATATAAATTTTCAAATAGCAATGAAAATCTTTCCATCTTATCTAATAATGCATTATTAACTATTGAAAGGCGACAGCCGCCAGTGCCTGAAGATACCCTGCATTTAAATGTTACAGGCCTTGTTAATAAAAATTATAGCCTGAATATAGCATTATCAAATTTTAATATTACAGGGTTGCAGCCACAGTTATTTGATACCTATCTTAATAACAGGACGTTGTTAAATACAGCCGACACTGTTAAATATCAGTTTACCATAACAGCCGATGCTGCTTCCAAAGCGGCAGATAGGTTTGGCATAGCCTTTAAAGGCCTGGCTGTTTTGCCAGTCAAGTTTTTTAATGTATCGGCACATGCTACCGATGAGGCTTCAATAGCCATCAATTGGAGTACTGGTAACGAATCCAGCAAAACTGTTTATGAAGTACAGTGGTCAGAAGAAGCGAATAATTTTACAACCATCAGTACGCTGCAAAGTAAAAATACTGGTAGCACCACTGATTATTTATATAACCATCTCAATGTAGCTAGCTTCAACAATTATTACCGGATAAAATCAACAGAGGCAAGCGGGCTCATTACTTACTCAGTAATTGTAAATGTGCTGCTTAAAAAATCGAAAGTTATTTCAATATGGCCTAATCCTGTTACCAACAGTACCATAAAGTTAAGCTTGCAGGATATTAAAAAAGGGAAATACCAATACGCCATCATCAATAGCTTAGGCCAGGTAGTTGTAACGGGTTCTATAAACCATACTGCTAACCAATCTTTGCAAACCATCCGCTTAACTAAAAAGTTGGCGACTGGCAATTACGAATTTTCTATGTCGATGGGCACTGTAGATTTTAAAACCAAAATGATTGTTGAAAACCCATAGGTAAAATTTATAAAAACTTAATAGTGGCTTTTAAAATGGGTACTTTACCGG
>JAYVUJ010000127.1:0-2360 GCA_043788035.1 Ferruginibacter sp.
TCCCCAATTTTCTTTTGCTCATCAACAGCCCGTGCCATCATGCCGTTATCTTCAATGGCCCTAAAGCCCATACTGTGCGCAAATTTTATCTGCTCAATAAAATCATTGCCTGCAAGGTTTTTAAATGTGCCATCGTGAATGCCATAATTAAGGCTGAAAGGCTTGTCATCTAAAATATTTTTGTTGGTTACAGCACTTGCTGTTGCGGATATACCAGCTGTTAGTACCGCACTGCCGGCGAGCAAAGATTGTTGCATAAATTTTCTGCGTAGCATTGTATAAATTTTTGTGTGTTAAATTTACAGATATTCATTTATAAAAATACAATATTGTTTACACGGTTATTTACCTCCCTGTTTTTTTTATTGATAGCCATGCAGCTACCAGCGCAGGCAAAACGTTTTTCATTCACCAGAGAAAAAATGGGTTCTCCTTTTACCATTATTTTATATGCCGCCGATTCAACGCAAGCCGTGATGGTTACTGATAAGTCTTTTCAGCTGGTAGATTCCCTGGTATTTATTTTTAGTGATTATATCGATAGCAGCGAATTAAACAGGCTTTGTGCCAGGGCGGGGAAAATATCTTCACCCATGAAATTATCAGCACCGCTTTTTGATATACTGCTAGTATCTAAAAATGCTTTTGAAAAGAGCAGGGGCACTTTCGATGTTACACTGGGCCCGGTAACCAGGCTTTGGCGAAGGACCCGTAAAGAAAATAAATTTCCCTCGCCAGGGATAGTAAAAGAAAAATTAGCGCTAACTGGTTTTAATAAATTTCAGCTGGATACTATTGCACATACTGCCTACCTTGCCCAGCAAGGTATGCAGCTAGACCTTGGTGGAATTGCGCAGGGCTATATTGCGCAGCAGGTTATTAATCTTTTAAAAAACAATAACATAGCTAATGCCCTTGTAGATGTTAGCGGCGACATAGCAGCCATCGGTGCACCCCCGGGTAAAAGCGGCTGGACGGTTGGTGTAAACGTGCCTGATGATAAAGAGGAGATACTAAAAAAGCTTATCAGCGTATTCAATAAGTCCGTTACAACTTCCGGCGACCTTTATCAATTTATTTATCATAATGGAAAAAAATATTCGCATATAGTACACCCTAAAACTGGCTATGGCATTACCAGCCAGCGCAACGTAACAGTTATTGCAAATGATGGCACCACGGCAGACTGGCTTACTAAAGCGTGCAGTTTATTGCCTATAAGGCAAGCAAAAAAACTGGCATTAAAACTAAAGGCTGCATTGCTTATTGTTGAAATGAAAAAAGGAAAACCGGTACTGTATGCTACGAAGAATTTTAACACTTATTGGAAATCTTCAGCACAGTAATAATGTAAAGCATGAAGCGGCTATATTGATTTAATTAGCCGCAGCTACGCCGATTACAGTAAAAGTTAATCTGCGCAGCTACGGCAAAAAAGAGTTGGCTTTTTTAGTTTATTAATTTATAAAATCTGGTGAAACCACAAGTTTTATATAAATCACTTATCTTCAAAAGACTTTAAAACACAATCCATTGAAAAAAATACCTTTTATACTTTTTGCCTTGTTAGCTTGCCTTGCAACGATGGCGCAAACGCAGGTACAAAAATTTGAAAACTACCCACAAACAGTACCCGCGTCTGAATACAAATTTATAATGGTGCCCATTAAGGCCGGTAATTTTATGATGGGCAGCAAGGCTACTGAAGCTGGGCGTAAAACAGATGAAGGACCGCAAAAAAAAGTTGTCATCGCTGCTTTCTGGATGGCGGAAACAGAAGTTACCAGGGATGAATTTGACGTGTACTACCGGGATGCTACCACCAGCCAAAATGCAGACCTGGACGCAGTTACAAGGCCCAGCGCACAATACATAGATTTTAGCCAGGGCATGGGCAAAGAAGGCGGCTTTCCGGCAACTAGTATGTCGCAATATGGGGCGTTAATGTATTGCAGGTGGCTATATGATAAAACAGGTATTTTTTACCGCCTGCCTAGCGAAGCCGAATGGGAATACGCCTGCAAGGCTGGCACCACAACTGCTTTTTATTTTGGGGACGATAGTACGCAGCTTGATATATATGCCTGGTACAAAAATAACAGCAACAATAAATTTCAAAAAGTAAAACAGAAATTGCCCAATGCATGGGGCTTGTACGATATGCTGGGCAACGTAGCCGAATGGACACTGGACCAATACGATGAAAAGATGCTGGGCAATTTGAACGATGGCACTGCCAACCCATTTGTTGCGCCTAACAAAGCAAAGTACCCAAAAAGTTTAAAAGGTGGCACTTATAAAGATATGTCGGCAGATATAAGATGTGCAGCAAGGATTAAATCGGAACCGATATGGAACCG
>JAYVUJ010000128.1:0-2140 GCA_043788035.1 Ferruginibacter sp.
AATATGCGCCGAGCCTACGGCTCTCAGATTGCTTGTTTCTTAAAACACAACGGATTAAAATCTGTTGTTACAAAACAGAATCGAGCCTACGGCTCTACAGTTTTTTAATCGGTCTGCTCCTAATTGCGGATAGTCATTAAAACCTTATGATTTATCGGTAGCAGCATTACAAAAGGGGCGTTACCGTTTTTGTGCCATCAAATTAAAAAGCGGCTTGCTATTCCACACGCTATTGTTGCTATTTTCAACAACAACAACCAACAACAAACAATTTTTTTTTATCAGCTGTAAAATTTTTCTTAGAATTAAGCATTTGGTTCGCAGAGGCAATACTCTTTTGTATTACACTTCATTTTCTTTTTTTTCTAGATACAAAACAGAAACAAAAAAAATCAAGGCTGCGAATAAAAAGGCTGAAATTTCTCCCATCAGCCTTAAATAAAGGAACCCGCCGCCAAAGTTCAATAATTTAAACTTTGTGCCGGCTCAAATAGCCTTGATTTTTTAACGGCTGAAGTTCAAAATTTCCAGCGCTTTTTATTCAAGGCCACAACCAGCCTTCCTTTGCGAACAAAGCACCTAATCCTAAAAAAAATTATCGAAGGCCTTTGAGGTTATTAATATAGTCTTCACAAAAATAAAGGCGCCTGGCCTTCCAATGCTGGTATGATGCGAATTTACTCCTCCATGGGCAATTATAAAAAGGCGCTGGTATTTGCCAAAGCAGCCTTGCTACAGGCGCCGGATGCACAAATTAAAACGATGCTGGAAAATGTTGTAAAAACCCTGGGAGAGGGGAAGCCTTTGTAAATTCTATCTGCCGGCGCAGGTATCATTTAAGGGCTTCAAAAGAGACACTCCATAATATCTTTACGAGAAATTCCGGGTGGAAGAAATTATTTCAAACTGCTTCTTATCCATCTTATCAATAGATTATAATTTCAACTTTGTATCTTTAAAAAAGGTTCGGTTAACGCAATTATTATTTGTGGGCTTTCTGCCGAATTAAAACTCAAAAAGGTTTATGAAATTAATTATTGAGATGATAATTTATAATAGCTATTGAATGAAAACTACTGTATTTATATTAATCCTGTTGTTGCTGGCTTGTGTACTTTTTTTTAGTTGTGCTAAAATACTGCCACAGGAAAATTTGAAAACAAGGCTGCTGATTACTTTAAAAGATGATAAGGGTTTGAGCGTTGCAGGCACCGTAGTTCGATTGTATAAAAATGCTGCTGATACGGGCATCGTAAGGATAGCGGATAGTAGCGGGATATTGTATTATCCCAATTTGGAAGTGGCGCTTTACTATTGGCTTGCAGAAAAAGGCTGCAAAAACAACCGGGCCAGCGAGACCACCCTAAACCGCCCGTTGATAGAAGGCGTTATTTTGTATGGATATGCTGTGCTGTCTGAAACGGGTACCCTAAAGATTAAAAACAACGCAACAGAAACTTATAAATTATACGATTCAACCTTTACTGTAAAGCTGCCTGCAGACACTACTTATTTTGTTTACCCAAAAGTTGGTTTGCATAGAATTCGTGCTGAAAAAGTAAGTACGCCTGGTGTGGGAAAAGATAGTATCATACAAATTAAATGCAGTGATACAACTTATATAAACCTACCTATCTAATCAAATAGAGAAAGGTCGTAAGTAAGACAGTCGAAGCAGCTGCAGGTTATTTTGTTGTGCCGTTTAGGCGTTTGGTGGTTCTTTTTCTCTGGCAGGTTAATGGCAAAAAAATTATTTTGGGGTGATGCCTATGGTTCAATAACCAAGGCTTTACAGCAAGGAGTACTGCGCCAGTAAGGAAGTATTCAAAATTCTACAATCCTTCAAGTGATGATTCATTCAATTTGGAAGGAACATCACGGCAATTAAAAAAATCTCAAAAATCATGGTTCAGCTAATTGCATCAGGCACTAACATTGGTAAATAATTGACAGCAGACGGAAATCGACATTGGTGCCTGGTTGGGGTGATGCTGCAATGAAGATGACATTTTTTGCGAAACCTTTTAAGAATGGGGCAGGGCTTGTTAGTGACTAATCGAAAACTTAATCAGCAAAACAGGCCGTATTTTAAATTGTAGGTTTAGTAACGTGTGGACACCGGACAGAGTCCGGCGCCTGT
>JAYVUJ010000129.1:0-2019 GCA_043788035.1 Ferruginibacter sp.
AAATGGCGACTATGAAACTGCAGGAATTGCTCGATAAAAGAAGTGAAGGCAATTGTGAATTATGCAGGTCGGAAAATAACGTAACGCTATTTGAAGTGCTTCCGCAGCAAGGCAATAATGAAGATGATCGTATAATGATATGCGGTAAATGTAAGGCGCAGATAGATAAGCAGGAAGAGCCTGACAGCAACCACTGGGGCTGTTTATCAGAAACAATGTGGAGCGAAGTACCGGCTATACAAGTTATTGCATGGCGCATGCTCAGCCGTTTTCCCAACGAAAGCTGGGCATCAGGGAACCTGGACATGATGTACCTGGATAACGAAAACCTTGCATGGGCAAAAGCAACCGGCGATCATGAAAACGATACTACGGTAAACTTGCATACAGACAGCAACGGTTCTATTTTGAAAACAGGCGATACTATATACTTACAAAATCGTTTGATGTAAAAGGATCTATATTAAATGCTAAATTAGGTACCGTTGTAAAAAACATACGCCTGATAAAATAAAATACCGAACATATAGAAGGCAAGGTAGAAGGTCAGGTTATTGTGATACTTACAAAATACGTACGCAAGCAAATAAATTAAGCTGTTGCTACAACGTTTGCTGAGCTTGCTAGCTACGGAAAATAATATTTATAAAAAGTGCCGTAAAGCCTGTACAATATAAAGTATGAAATGAAAAATAATAATTTAAGTTATAAAAAATGCCATCGCTTAAATAATTTAAGGCAAGTAGCCTCTGGGCGCACCTTGTATTGATTACCCTACAAGTATCAATGCCAAGAAATTGGGGTCTTTTCTCTTTTTTGAAGAGAGTTAAGTTTAGGGTTAAGTTTATGGTTAGAGTTAAGTTTAAGATTACGTAAAGACAAACTTACAAATCCTTAACTTAACAGTGTTGCGGTAAGTATATTTATTGTAGCAGCTATTTTTAAAACAACGCGTATCCTTGTTGCAATTTTGATATACTTTTTTTAATTAGGATGGGCTTATTACAATCTGCACAAATAATCAGTAAAATTGCTTGCCCTTTAAAAGATAATTAAAAATTTGAATTTATATTTAGTATAATTTATAAAAATGCTACCAAACCAACTGACTACTTTAAAAACTACAAGCCTTTTTATATTGATAATTGCTTGTATGCCGGTATTGCATTTGATGGCACAAAAATCCGATAATATTGGTCTTGCCTATAAGAGCAAAACTATGGAAGACCGGTGGGAGTTGGGCAGTCAAAACCACAAAGGCTTATTTGTAATAACACCCTATCGGCCTGTATATGTTACTGCCGGTAGGTGGAGCAACAGCCCTAATACAAAGCCAACCAGCGAAAACCCTGCTTACACATTCCCTTTTAGGATAAATTATAATAATTACGAAGCAAAGTTTCAATTAAGTTTTAAAACTAAAATTGCCCGAAGCCTGTTTTGGGGTAATGGTGATATTTGGGTGGCTTATACCCAGAAAGCCCATTGGCAACTGTATAACGAAAAGCTTTCCAGGCCATTTAGGGAGTTAAATTATGAACCTGAAGTATTTTTAAATTTTGCTACTAATTATAAATTATTTGGGTTAAAAGGCCGCATGCTCGGTATTATTTTTAACCACCAAAGCAATGGGAAAACATTGCCGCTTTCGCGAAGCTGGAACCGAGTAATAGTACAGGCAGGCTTTGAAAAAAATAACTGGCAATTAATGTTACGGGTATGGCATCGCTTAAAAGATGATGTAGATGAAAACCCCGCCATTGCTGATTATTTTGGCCGCAGCGAGGCTACTATCATTTTAAATGCAGGCAAATGCCAGTTCTCCTCTGTATTAACCCATTCTTTAAAATTAAAAAATGGCGGACGGGGAAGTGCACAGCTAAATTGGGTGTTTCCTGTTATTAATAATTTAAGGGGGCAAATACAATTAACAGAAGGCTATGGAGAAACCATGATGGATTATAATCACCGGCAAACAACTATTGGGGTCAGTGTTTCTTTGGTAGAGTGGTAACTGCT
>JAYVUJ010000130.1:0-4792 GCA_043788035.1 Ferruginibacter sp.
TTTTGTTGGTCTTTGGTGGAGCATCATCGCTTTTTACAGCATAACTCAGGATATTGGCTTTTGTTGGTCTTTGGTGGATCATCATCGCTTGTTACAGCATAGTTCCGGGATATTGGTTTTTGTAGTTTTTTTAGGATAATAGATTGATGTTTAGGAATGGTTCTTAATTGGTCTTTAACAGGATGATATTTTTATATTTTTTCACAGATATTAAAAAAACAAGAAGTTGACTGATATTGGATTGACTAGCTTTTCAATGATCTTAATTGTTAATTTCGTTTGGTTAATCTGAATTTTTGGATATGATTGATATTAATTGCTATCAATCAACTTCTGATACAAAGGTGCATCAGTTTAAGTTGCTACACAAGCGCAATACTGCTCTTTTTTACTGTTACAGTAAATACATAAAATAGCGTAAAAAGTACTCAAAAAAAGACAGTGTAAGTACGTTTATTAAGTTTAAAAAGTATTTAAAATAAAAATACTGCATTGAGTAAATGCAGTACCAGTATATCTTTCAGGCTTTTAATGTAATAGTCTGCTTATTTTGCCAGGCTTTGAATAATATCATATTTAGTAACAATATGGAAAGCACCGGTATCATCTTTGCTTAATACAGCACCAATTTCTTTATTTATAAAAGCGCTTAAACGTTCAACTGGCGTATCAAAAGCTACTTGAGGGTATTTTGTCTCCATTACAGATTTAACCGTTTGAGATTTAACATTCGTATCATTTAAAATTTTATTAAAAAGACCGCTTTCAGAAATAGCGCCAATACTGATGCCATCACTTACAACAGGTATGTTTTCTATATCAAATTTTTTCATCAGCTCTATAGCCTCACCTACTAATTGTGAAGGAGTTATAGTAATTAATTTTTGAGCTCCTCTCCCATTTATCAAATCTTTAAATGTCTTCATTTCTAAAAATCCTCTTTCCAGCATCCACTGATCGTTATACACTTTTCCTATGTAACGGCTACCATGGTCGTGAAATATTAAAACCACCACATCCTCTTTTTTGAGTTCACTTTTTAACTGCATCATTCCCTGCAGGCAGCTTCCAGCACTATAGCCGCAAAAGAGCCCTTCTTCTTTAGCAATACGCCTGGCCATTATAGCACCATCCTTATCGGTTACTTTTGTAAAAGCATCGATAACGCTCATATCATAATTAGCTGGCACAAAATCTTCACCAAAGCCTTCGCTTATGTAAGGGTAAACTTCCTTATGATCTAGTTCCCCAGTATCAAAATATTTTTTCAATAAAGATCCATAACTATCTATCGCCCAAACTTTGATAGCAGGATTCTTTTCTTTCAAATATTGTCCAGTCCCTACAATTGTACCTCCAGTACCGGTTGCCACAACAAGGTGTGTTACTTTGCCTTCTGTCTGTTCCCAAATTTCCGGTCCTGTCTGTTCGTAGTGTGCTAAACGGTTAGCTAAATTATCATATTGGTTTACGTACCAGCTATTAGGCACTTCGGTTGCCAATCTTTTACTAACAGAATAATAAGAGCGTGGGTCTGAAGGATCAACATTGGTAGGGCAAACAATAACTTCTGCACCTACAGCCTTTAAAATATCTGCCTTTTCTTTTGACTGCTTATCTGTGGTTGTAAAAATACATTTGTACCCTTTTACACAGGCAGCCAGCGCAAGCCCCATGCCTGTATTGCCGCTAGTGCCTTCTATAATTGTGCCGCCTGGCTTTATCTTTCCTTCTTTTTCAGCCACTTCCAGCATTTTTAATGCCATACGGTCTTTTATACTATTGCCAGGGTTAAAATATTCTACTTTAGCAAGCACTGTGCAGGGCAAATCTTTTGTTATTTTATTAAGCTTGATCAGTGGCGTATTGCCGATTGTTTCTAAAATGCTATTGAGCCACATATATTTAAATTTGGTAGGTAAAGTTATAATTATCCAATCATTTTTTTATGGTAACCTTGTTGCCTGGCAGTAGTTTTATATCGTATTAATCCAACTTCTAAAATCATCTGCTTTTACTTATTTGGATAGTAATTCCAATGACTTAAGCACGCCCTTATCCTGCTTGTTTAATATTTCGTAAAAGCCTTCACTGCGCCAAATTTGCCTGGCAAATGATGATTGTATACGGTTCACCAAATCTGTCTTTTCTTTGGCAGAAATATTATTCAACATAATAGAATCCTTTGCAGCCGCAGTTGTAAACTTATTCCAGTTAGCTTCCGTAAACGTAAAGTTCTTAACAAAATCTGCCAGTGTCTTGTAACTATTAAACTGAGTTTTGTTCTGCAGGTAATAGCGGTAAGTGTAATCCCCAATTAGGCCTTTGTAGTAAATTTTAGCCATGGTCATGCTGTAGCCAGTTGTATCTATCGAAATAAAAACATCAGGCGTAATACCCCCACCACCATACACAACTTTGCCATTTTTAGTTTTGTACATTTTGGTGGTATCATGTTTTACAGAGTCTGCTGAACGTGTTTCCCCATCATGAAAACGATTGGTTACCTCTTCGTAATACGCCTTTCCGCCATTGGTGTAAGACCTTTGAATGCTTCTGCCAATAGGCGTAAAATAGCGGGCAATAGTAAGCCTTAGTGCACTTCCATCGCTTAAATCAAATTGCTCCTGCACAAGCCCTTTGCCAAAAGTACGGCGGCCTATTATAGTTGCTCTATCCCAATCTTGCAGGGCACCAATTAATATTTCGCTGGCGCTGGCGGTGCCTTCATCTGCCAGTACAACCAATTCTCCCTGTTCAAACAGGCCTGGCCTTTTACAACGGTACTCTTTTTTAGCGTAGTGGGTGCCTTCTGTATAAGTTATTAGTTTATCGCCATCCAAAAATTCATCTGCAATTGCCGTTGCTTCATCCAGAACGCCGCCGCCATTGCCCCTAAGGTCAAGTATCAACTTTTTAAGCCCTTGTTTTTGCAGCCCTTCCAGCGCTTTCATAAATTCAATATAGGTAACCTGGCTGAACTTATTGAGCTTTATATAACCAATGCCATTTTCAATTATATAACTCGCATCTACGCTACTCACAGGTATTATGCCACGGGTAATTTTATATGGTTTTAGTTGACCATTGCTTAATGCCGTTATTACAACTTGAGTATTGATATCGCCACGTAATAATTTTCGTATTTTATCATTGCTGATTTTTACGCCTGCTACTGCACTATCGCCTACTTTTATAAATTTGTCGCCTGTTTTTAAGCCTGCTTTAAAACCTGGCCCATCAGGCAAAACATTTATTACATTAATGGTATCATCAATAACGTTAAATTCTACGCCAATGCCAAAAAATTTGCCTGCAATATCATCATTAATGCCTTGTAAATCTTCTGAAGGGATAAAAACAGAGTGTGGGTCGAGTTTGCTTAAGATAGCGGTTATGGCCGTATCGCTTAGCGCCGCTATTTTAACGCTGTCGACATATTTATTTTCTATCAAATCCATAATCTCCTGTACAGGACGGGCTTTATCTACGAAAAAGAAATTTTTTCCGGGCATATTGTCCCTCATTTTATAACCAATAAACATTCCCGTAATCATTGTGATACTAAATAGCAATGGAAGCCAAACCTGAATTTTCTTGTTCATATATACTCTAAATAACTACGAAAATAATAGAATTATTATGAATGCCGCCGATGTGTTTTAACTATCTTGTTGCCTTGATCTCTAAAACCTAAAACAGAGTAATGAAGATGGCAACAATATTAATAGCAGATAGTGGCGCAACCAGGGCCGAATGGTGTTTGCTGGATGGCAAAAAAAAGAAAACATACTACACACAAGGCATAAGCCCATATTTTTTAAGCAGCGAACAAATAACGCAACTTTTAGCCACGGAATTAAAACCTAAAATGAAAGATATATTGCCTGATGAAATTTATTATTACGGTACCGGCTGTAGTAATCCCGGCAATATCAAATCCATGAAACAGGCTTTAAAAAACACTTTTCCTAAAGCGAAAATAGTAGTAGACCACGATTTGATGGGTGCTGCAAAAGCGTTGTGTGGCGATAAAAAAGGGATTGCTTGTATTTTGGGTACGGGTTCCAATTCTGGCTACTACAACGGTAAAAAGATTGTAAAGAATAATCCCGGGCTTGGCTTTATTTTGGGCGACGAAGGCGCTGGGAGCTATCTTGGCAAAAAAGTTATTCAGTACTATTTGTATAATACTTTCGACCCAGACCTAATGGACCGTTTCAATGCAAAATACAATACCTCTAACACAGAAATTTTAGATGCTGTTTATAAAAAACCGTTACCAAACCGTTACATGGCGGGCTTTGTACCATTTTTAATTGAAAACCGCGGGCATTTTATGATAGAAAATATTATAGAAGACAGCTTCAATGATTTCTTTTTTCACCACGTTTATAAATACCGCGAAAGCTGGACGATGCCTATCAATTTTATTGGCAGTGTAGCTTTTGGTTTTAAAGATGTTTTAAAAGAAATGTGTGAAACCTTTGAATTGCAGCTTGGCACAGTATTAAAAAACCCCATGGATGGGCTTGTTAAATATCATAAAACAAAATTGATAGCAAGTACATAATAATTTACAATAACAAAAAACGGTACTCATTTTAAATATAAAGACTTTATCAATTCTCTAAAAAAAGGTATGCCATTTCAAAAAATTACAGAAGCAGCATCTGAGTATCATAATCTTGAAAAAATGCCTTTGGCAACATTGCTGGCTTCTATTAATAAAGAAGATAAAATTGTGCCTGCTGCAATTGAAAAAGCCTTGCCCAAAATAGAAGCACTTGTT
>JAYVUJ010000131.1:0-5617 GCA_043788035.1 Ferruginibacter sp.
GCAAAATACCGGCGGGATTGTTACTATGGCAGCACCATGCACTTTTACCGCAGCCTAATTGCCAACCAATTATACCAGCAAGGCTATGCCACTTTTTTAATACCACCGGTAAAAGATAGCTCAAAAATGAACTTTTTTAACGACCCGGTAGCGGCAGCCGAAAATGAAAAGATGAGGGCTGTGCCGATACCTGCCAACCAAATTTTATACATTGATAGCGCCAATAATTTTTCTATTAAAGCAGAAGGAGAACTATTGGTGCAGAACATGAAAAACCCGGCAGGCAAAAAATTTTTAACTTTACATGAAAACACTGGTGGCAGCCTTAAAAAAGGCGTAGAATCTTTTTTGCATTTTAAAACAACTAATATTGGGCTCAACAATGCAGGTGTATTAAGCGACCCTGCCAGTGTAACCTATGATGGCTATTGGATGTACGAGCGGGCAGCAAATACGCTGCCTTTCAATTATCAGCCAGATTAATTTGTTGTAGTTGTAAATAATGCCTTCAACTCTTCGGCATCTTCTGGCTTCATTTTTCCGCTTAATATTAAACGTAATTGCCTTCTCCTGAGCGCACCTGCATAAAACTTTTTCTCTTCTTCGGTCTCAGCAATTATTGGCGGCACTGCGGTTGGCCTGCGGTTACTATCCAGCGCTACAAAAGTAAAGTAGGCTTCGTTGCTTTCGTATTTATGCTGGTGCCAGTTATCTTCTCCCCATACCTTAATGTATATTTCCATAGATGTGTTAAAAGCCCTGGTAACATACGCTTCTATATGTACTACGTTGCCTAGTATAATGGGGTTTTTAAAAGAAATATTATCTACAGATGCCGTCATGCTGGGGGCGTTGCAATGTTTGCTGCTTGCCATACTGGCGGCAATATCCATCCAGTACATCAGGCGGCCACCCATTAAATTTCCAAACACGTTGGTGTCGTTCGGCAGTACTAATTCATTCATTACGATAAAGCTTTCACTTGCTTTTTTGGGCGTTAATTCCATAGGTATATTTTTGTAAAGATAAGGCCATACAGCTACATATAAAACCCTGCCAATGTAGTGGCAGGGTTTTATATGTTTTATGGATTGCTTACAAATACACTACTTATTAAGCGGCAGTACCTTTTTGATTAAAGGCAGCTGATGGCATACCTATAAGCCCCTTGTGCAGGGTTTATTTATTGCTCAACCAAAACTCTTCTTTTTGGAAAAGGCGAGCGGGGCCCGGTGCTGCCACATTTAAATTCGAATTCTTCATACGCTTTTTCTGATGCCGCGCATTTCATTAATTGCAGCCCGGCTGATTTTATTTGTTCGTTAAAATATTTATTTGTTGTTAACGATGCCAATATGCGGAGGGTTTCTGCCAGGAATATTTCCCTGCTATACAAACCAAAATCTGTAAATATTGCTGGCGGCAATGGTTGTGGGTTTAACGCAACTTCGGAAAACCTGTCAGTTACCCATGGCTCTGGCTGTGGCCCATAAAAATGCCACCATTTGGGGTGAAAGTATGGCGGGCAAATATCATCGCCATCGTCATAACCTTGCGCAAGCCCGTCCATGGCGGCAAGCATCATTTCTTTACCGATAGAAAAAAGTTGCTGCCTTATTTCATGGGCAACAATTTTCCTGGCACTTTCCCTTATCATTTGCGACAGCATTACCTCTGTTATAGCATCTGATAAAGGGTTATTGCCCAACGGGCCTGCATCTATTTCGCCCAAACGCAGGTTAATCATTTCTTTGATGTTTAGCACTTTTGATGCTATCAATTCTAGTTTCATACTACTAAATTTATCGTTGCCTACTCTATGATCGGATTTTCGGCTTGCTCCGTTATATTTAAAATTTGAAATTTATTTGTAGAAGATAAAAGGCTGTTGCAGTTTATGTTGCCTGCATTTACAAGGCACCATCAGGCAGGCATTGCCATCCAGCTTTTAATAAAAAACTGTTTTTTTCTTTTAGATACTGACACCCATTCGCCATTGCTTAAACAGACTTTGCTGCCGGTGCCGCCAACATATTGGCAAATACAATTGGTGTTTACGAGGTGAGTTTTGTGTATGCGGGCAAAATTTTTCTCCAGTAGTTTTTCTTCAAACCATTTTAAAAGTTTTGCTACAACCAGCGTTTTGCCATCTAAAAAAAACAGCTTGCTGTAATTGCTGATGCCTTCAATGCGGATAATGCTATCGATTGTAATTACTTGTATGCCTTTGCAGGTAGGCAACAAAAAGAAAGGGCGATGATTTACAAATGCTTCCATAAATAAGTTGTTTATGAAAGATTTGTCGTTAGAATAGAAAGGACGGAAACATTTATTTTAAAAAAAATTAATTTTCTGCTGCTTCACCCAGGCTTGCCAAATATTTTTCAGCATTGTCAAGGTGTTTGTTTCTTTTATCGGCAGGCATTTTATCGAAAGTGCTTAGCAACATGCCAAGCCTCGGGTTTTTTGAAAAGAAATCCCGGTGCACATGCATAAAACGCCAGAACAAGCCATCCCATATTTCAGTCCAGCTTTCTTTAAAACCATTGCCTATAACCGCAGCTTTGTGGTCGCTCATTTTCAAAATATAATTGCTGCCGCTTATGTATGGCTTGGTCGTCATAATGCCTCCATCCGCAAACTGCGTCATGCCATATACATTGGGCACCATCACCCAATCGTACGCATCTACATACATTTCCATAAACCAGCGGTAAACATCGTTAGGGTCAAATTCGCAAAGCAGCATAAAATTACCCATCACCATCAGCCTTTCAATATGATGGCTGTAGCCTGTTTGCAAAGCTTTTTTTATCACATTATCTATGGGTACAACGCCTGTATTGCCTGCCCAAAAACTTGCCGGAATTTTACGGGTAAAGCCCCAGTAATTTTTAGTGCGCTGCTTACTGCCTTCACGTTCGTACACTATCCTTATAAATTCGCGCCAGCCCATAATCTGCCTTATAAACCCTTCCAGTGAATTTATCGGCACGCCATATTTATCAGCTGCAATAATCGCTTTGTCAATAATTTGCTGCGGAGATAATAAGCCCGTATTTAGCATTGGAGAAAGTACAGAATGATGCAGGTAATATTCCTTTGCTACAATGGCATCTTCGTAAATACCAAAGTTTGTAAAGCGTTCTTTAAAAAATTTATCCAGCCATTTTTCAGCACTGGCAAAGTTAGTGGGATAAATAAAATTATCAGCATTGCCATAATTTTTACCATAGTTTTTTTCAACGTAAACTTTGGCTTCCGCCACAAAACCGTTTTTTTCAATTGCTGCTACAACCGGCGCTACTGCCGCTTTTGGAAACCGTTGCCTGTTGTCTGCATCAAAGCTCCACTGCCCGCCCAATGGCTGTCCGCCAGCATCCAACAAAATATTTCTTTGCTTACGCTGGGCTACATAAAAATCTGTTTGAAAGTAAGTTTTCCTTCCATCAAAATAAGCCTTTACGCCATCCAGCGTGTTTAAAAAGTTTGGCGAAATGTGTTCTACTATTTCAATGCCGTATTTGGCACATCCTGTTTTTATCCTTTTGCGCAGCCAATTATCTGCAACATCAGCAATGTGGATGGCAGTAAATTTTTGCTGGTGTAAATGCACCAGTAATTTTCTTACATCAGCCAACTCATCCCCGGCTTCTACATACTTTATATCTACTTCTTTTTTCAGCAAAAAGCTTTCATATTCCTTCATGCTTGCCCTATGCAGCACTAACTTTTGCTGATGAAAATTGTATTTCTTAAAGAACAATATTTCTTCTACTAAAAATACGGTTCGCCCAACGGCAATAGCAGGGTGCTGCTTAAATAACTGGTGCGGAAATATAATGGAAGCTTCTTTCATTGTATAAAAGCAGACAAACAAAACAGGCATCGTATTGTTTAATAAATATTAACCAGCTCTCTATTTTATAGCAGCCTTTCAAAAAACGCAGCTTTGAGTTAAGTACGAAATACAATTGATTAATTATTATTTTTTGTGAGCCGGTCAATACAGTAGCTATAGACTCCCTGCCCCCAAAAGAAGGGGTCTAAACACTGCGAATTTGAAAAGCTCTTAAACTAACCTTACTCTAACAACCCTTCTTTGGAGGGCTGGGAGGCTGCACTCTTGTACAAAATAACTTTGCTGAGCTTTTACCAATACCTATACAGAAGCGCAGATGAATTATATTTAGCAAATAATCCTAAAATTTTTATGGGTAAAAACACCAACATTTCTTTTGATAATACAGAGTACGCATTTGCTTATAAAAAGGAAAGTGAGTTAAAGAAAGCTAACTTTTTATTTAGCGCAATGGGTAAGCCGTGGCTGGTAAAACTAGGGTTGGCATTTACACCGTTAGCTATTAAATGGCATTTGCCTTTTACCACGCCAGCTATACGCAGCACCATTTTTCAGCAATTTGTAGGTGGTGAAACGTTAGTGGAAACAGCTACGGTAGCAAAAAAATTAGCAGCCTACAATGTTGAAGTAATACTGGACTATGGCGTAGAAGGCGGCGATGATGGAGAGACCGGCTTTGACCATGCCACAGAAGAATTTATAAGGGTAATTAATTATGCGGCCACACAGCCAAACATCCCTTTTATAAGCATTAAAGTAACCGGATTTTCACGTTTTGCTTTATTGGAAAAAATAGATGAAAGCATGGGCACGCAGGAAGGTACGCTGATGAAAAGATACCTTGGGGCGATTGAGTTATTATCTGCTAAAGAAAAAGAAGAATGGCACCGCGTAAGAGTTAGGATGCTACGGATGTGCAAAGCCGCCGCCGATAAAAAAATTGGTTTATTGGTAGATGCCGAAGAAACCTGGATACAAAGCCCTGTTGACTCACTAGCCATTTTAATGATGGATACGTTTAACAAAAACTGGGTAGTAGTTTTCAATACCATACAATTATACAGGCACGACCGGTATAAATTTTTGCAGGATAGCTACGAAGCTGCGGATGAAAGAAAATTTATCCTCGGCGCCAAACTGGTAAGGGGAGCTTATATGGAAAAAGAAAGAAGGCGTGCAGTTGAAATGAATTATCAATCTCCCATACAACCCAGCAAGGAAAGTACGGACAAAGATTATAATGCCGCACTTGAATTCTGCATCAACCACCTTGATATTGTTGCCGTAATTATAGCCACGCACAATGAGCAAAGCAATTTACTAGCAACCGATCTTTTACAACAAAAAAACATCCTGCTCAATAACGAGCACGTACATTTTTCGCAGCTATATGGCATGAGCGACAACATTACTTTTAACTTAGCCAAAGCAGGCTGCTCCGTGAGCAAGTATTTACCATTTGGCCCAATAAAAGATGTGATACCGTATTTGATGAGAAGAGCGCAAGAAAACTCCTCTGTAAGCGGGCAAACAGGGCGGGAGCTTGGGTTAATAAAGAAGGAGCTGGCGAGAAGGAAATTAGGATAGTAAAAATGATTTAGCCGGAAAAGCGGGAGAAATAAAAAACAAAATTAAGTATCCCGAAATAAAAAACGCCTTACCACCTTACCGGCAAAAAAGCTAAAAGTAAATATCAAGCGCCGTCCTGAAAGTATGGCAATGCGCTTCCATAATAATTTTTACATCAGCGCTGTA
>JAYVUJ010000132.1:0-2068 GCA_043788035.1 Ferruginibacter sp.
GTTGCGGATGCTCCAGGAGGTTGGTTTAAACTCCTTAAATTTTTCTTTTATGTTTTCTATTGCACTCATACAAATTAGTTGCCCCCATCTCCGCCGCGGCGGAGTGTTGAGGAGATTAACCACATCCCCAAAAGGGGGTTGAGGAGATGATGTTTTTTTTGCTGCCCTTGTTTGCGGTTCCCCCTTTTGGGAGATAGTGGCTTTCCGCTTTTTTCTTCCAGTTACCCCGCCACGGCGGCCACGGGGGTTCTCTTTCTCCATTTAGGAAATAGGAGTTACTTTAACGTAAGTAACTGCCCATCATACAAACTTCCATATCCCTCGGTAATCAGTACATCGCCTGCCTTTAAGCCCGTTTTTATTTCCAGCAAATCGCCACTTAGCAAGCCAATGTTTACATTGCGTTTGCGTGCAATCAGTTTGCCATTTTCGGTGCTGGCTATTATAACAAACTTTCCCTTTTCATCGTTCTGTAAAGTATTTAAAGGAATGGCCATGCTGTTGGCTGCTGTATAATCTTTAATCTTTAATAAGGCAATCTGGTTAGGTTTTAAAGCTGCATCGGCAGGCAATTTTGCTTCTACCACAAAACCCCTGTTAATGATATCAATAGAGGCACCTACAAAACTCACCGCTACATTTAATGTTTTATTGATGTCGGGCATCTGCACTATTACGCTGCTTCCAGTATGTACTGTACCCAGATAGTTTTCAGGAATATTGCTGACAACTTTTAATAAACTGTTGTTCACTATTTTTATAACACCATTTCCCTGTGCGCCAAACTGCTCACCTACTTTTACTGTCATTATATCTGCAACGCCATTAACATCACTGTACACCATTGCTGTGTTTGATTGTACCTGTATTGATTTTACATTTTCCCGGCTGGCCTGTAACTGGTTCTCTAAGGTGGCTACATTATTTTTTGCAGTAATCAATTGTACTTCGGTACCAATGCCCTGATCCCACAAATTTTTCTGCCGCTGGTAAATATTTTTTGCATAACTCAGTTGTGTTTTAATACTCTCCAAACCCTGCCTTGCAGCCACAACATTTTGTTGTATAATTGCATCATCCAGCTTTAACAGCAACTGACCTTTTTTTACCTGCTGGCCTTGCTTTATATAAATAGCTTTAACCTGACCGGGTACACCCCGGGGTGTTATATAACTTATATTTTCTGCTTCCACATGCCCCTGCAATTCTATGTAATGCATAAAATTTGTAGTAGCCAATGTTTGCACAGCTACCAGCTTTGTTTTTTGTGCATTGGCAGCACTAGTATCCAGTTTGGCAATGTCTGTTTCCAGGCTGGTTATCTTTCCATCAATTTTATCCTTGTCACTTTTTAGTTTTTCCAGAGCAACTTTTTTGTCATTTAAAGCTGCATTGCCATCTTTTTTGCTATCACCGCAACTTGATAAAATTACCAGCACCGCAGCGCTAATTAATAAATATTGTTTCATACTTGTATGGTTAATTAATTTAAACACGTTGTTAGTTTTATAGGTCATTTAAATAATTTAGTTTATAATTTGCCGGTGGCTTTTAAAAAATCGACCCTTGCAATAATGGCATCATACAATGCACTGATATAATTTGATTGGGCGGTTTTTAAATCAACCTGCGCCGTATTTATTTCAGTAGCACTGCCGGTGCCTATTTCATATTTCTTTTTTGTTTGTGTATACACCAGTTCTGCCAGCGCCATATTTTGTTTTTGATAATCCATGGTGGCAGTGGCTGTTGTAAAATTATTTTTAGCTACTTCCACATCATTATCAATACTTATTTTTAAGCCCTCCAGCTGATTTTGTGTTTGCTGCAATTCAAGTTTTGATTTGGCAATTTTTGCCCTGGTACTAAACCCTTTAAAAAGGGGCACGTTTAAACTAAGCCCTATGTAAGATGTAGTGAACCAATCTCCTTTTTTTAAAAAATCGAATGCAGTACGTTGGGCCTGTTTATTATAATTGGCATTTAAACTTAAAGTGGGTATCTGGCTTAACTTATATCTTTTTATATTATAGGCATTCAGTTTATTGGTTAGTTCCAGTAACTGGTA
>JAYVUJ010000133.1:0-4542 GCA_043788035.1 Ferruginibacter sp.
CTTTATATAGAAAGGCTAAAGCTAAGGTTGAAATGCACTTGTTTGCGCAAGGTGACCATGCGTTTAATATGGGCAAGCGGTCTAAGCTAAAATCTATTAGCAACTGGCCGCAACGTATGGCTGAATGGTTGGCTGATAGCGGGTTTATTACTACTACACCTTAGTTTCCCGAAAAGGCGCTAAAAAAATCATTTGAGTTAGCACAAACTATCTTAATAATTACTAATTGAATACATGATGATTGGTAATAGATGCAGGCGCTACGCATCAAAAAAAAATAACCAAATAACAAAAAACGATTTTTATCTTGCAACTCTTCGGTACAAATAATAGGCTACAATGCCAAAGAGGATATTAGGTATCCAGGCGGCGAGTAAGGGTGTAAAACTTCCTTTTGTGGCGAATACCAGCGAAAACCTGCTGAAGAGGATGTAGGTAACGCTTAATATTACGCCCACCGCTAAATGGGCACCGCTGCCCCCGCGCACCTTACGGGAGGCAAGGGTTGCGCCGATAATAGTTAGCACTATAACAGATGCTGGTATGGCATCGCGGTTGTAACGCTCTACCAGTAAAGCATTGATGCCTTCAGAACCTCTTATCTCTTCCATTTTTATTAAATGGTCTAATTCGGGTGTTGGTAGCCTGTCTTTTAAATATTCATCACGGCTAAGGTCTACAGGCTTAAAATTATAATTCATCAGCAAGGTAGGCTTATGCAGCAGGGTTTCTTTATCGCCGGTAAAATGGCGTTCCTGCACATTGGTAAGCTTCCACTTTTTTGAGGCGGTATCCCAGCTGATGTTTTCGCAGCGCAGGTTGTAAACCAGGTCGTTATTTTTAAATTGTTGTATAAAAAAATTGTTGCCTTGTTTATTGGCAGTGTCGTAACTGCGCAGCCCGGCATAGGTATTGGTATCCATTCGAAAATAGTAGTTTTGGATAAACGATTTATTATCCGCGCCGCCAAAATTATTATCAACATACTTTGCCTGAAAAATTCCCCATAATGTATTTGCCTTTGGTAGCACAAATTGATAGCCTAGCCATAATATACTGGAGAGAAATATGCTGCCTATCCAGTAAGGCACTAAAAAACGGCGAAAGCTAACGCCACTGCTTAGTATGGCAATTACTTCCGTACGCTCTGCCATTTTTGAGGTGAAAAAAATAACTGCTATAAAAACAAAAAGGGGAAAAAGCATGGCATCAATACGCGGTATAAAGCCAAAGTGGTATTGGGTTACAATGGACCAAAACGATAATTGGGATTTTGCGAAATCATCGGTTTTTTCGCTCGTATCAATCACAACTACTATTAATGTAAAAAGTATGATGCAAAAAACAAAAGTTACCAAAAAACTTTTCAGTATGTGCTTGTCTATTATTTTCATTTTCTGTTGGGTGTAAAACTAGCTTAAAAGCAGCAGGCTGTAAAATGTGTATGGCAAAGTATTGTGAAATTTTATTAGTGCTACTAAAAAGGGGCTGCCATTACTGGTTGCCCCTTTGCTATTTTCATACAAAATTTTATTCCAGTATTTTTACTTCGGTTCGCCTGTTGAGCCCCCTGCCTTCAGCGGTGGTGTTTTCGGCAACGGGCATCGTCATGCCATAGCCTTTTGCTGTTACCCTTTCCGGCGCAATGCCTTTTTCTAATAGATAAGCCCGTACTGTGTTTGCGCGGGCAGTGGATAACACCAGGTTAGCTTCTGGCTTACCTACATTATCCGTGTGCCCGCCTAGTTCTATTTTTTCATCTTCTTTTCTTTTGAGGTAGTCTACTAATTCGTCAACCACTTTATACGCTTCTGGTTGCAGTGTTGCCTTACCTGTTTCGAATGTACAGTTATCCAGCACAAAAGATTTTGGGGCTTCAAATTGTATATCAACCACAAAAGGCTTTTTATAGTATTGGTTATCTTTCAGCATAGGTATATCCAGCACTGTATAACTGGTAGAATCATGAAAGCCTAATATATATATATCGTATTTACTACCATTAGGCAACCTTAAAGCAAATTTCCCTGTGCTATCGCTTAAGCCCTGGAACTCGGTTGCGTTGGCCCGGCTTTTAAATACCACAATTTCGCCGCTAAGCATATTGCCACTTTTAGCATCTGCAATGCTAACATTTACGGGGGCATCTTTTGGCAGGTTCATGGCAGCTGGCGGTGCTGTTTGTGCAAATAGTGCCACCGGCAAATACAAAGCCATCAATAAGTAAAAAAATTGTTGCTTCATGATGTATGATAATTTATTTAATTTAAAGATAAATGTAAATTATACGTTGCCCAAAAGTGAATTATTGTGCCAGAGTGGAATTTTTGAGTAAAGTTGATAGGTTGTAGTTCTGGTAAACAATATCTATGTTTTAACTATAAGGATCAATTGAAATAAGCCTAGTACTTATAAATTCCTTGATGACAATTACATTCAACCAATCATTTAACAGTATAGATTTTAATTTATTACTACAGCCGTTGCTGCAATACAATCACCATTTCTTCTTTCCAACCCTTAAAAGTGCCTGCTTCAATATGCTTGCGGGCTTGTGCAACAAGCCAAAGATAAAATGAGAGGTTGTGCACGCTTGCAATAGTTAAGCCTAGGTATTCTTTGCTTTTCATCAAATGGCGGAGGTAGCTTTTGCTATAGTACTGGCTCATACCGCAATCGATGCCATCATCAATTGGTGAAAAATCTTTCTCCCATTTTTTATTATCAATATTGATAACACCTTTACTGGTAAACAACATTGCATTTCGGCCGTTACGGGTAGGCATTACACAATCAAACATATCTACGCCCCTTTCTATGCACTCTAAAATATTCCAGGGTGTGCCTACGCCCATTAAATAACGTGGCTTATCGGCGGGCAATATATCGCAGCAATGCGCTGTAAACTCATACATCATTTCCATGGGTTCGCCTACGCTAAGGCCGCCAATGGCATTGCCCGTAGCATTTTTTGAGGCGATGAATTCTGCCGAGGCTGTCCGTAAATCTTTATAAGTGCTGCCTTGTATGATAGGAAATAAATTTTGCGAATAGCCGTATTTATCAGGGGTTTCATTCAACCGGGCAAAGCACCTATCCAGCCAGCGATGTGTTAGCTCCATACTTTTTTGGGCGTAGGCATAATCGCTTGGGTATGGGGGGCATTCATCAAAAGCCATAATAATATCGCCGCCAATAATACGCTGTATATCCATCACTTTTTCCGGGCTAAACATATGCCTGCTGCCATCGATATGGCTTTGGAATAATGCGCCTTCTTCCGTTAATTTTCTATTGTTAGCGAGCGAAAAAACCTGGTAGCCACCGCTATCGGTCAATATAGGATTATGCCAGCTATTGAATGTATGCAGCCCTCCGGCAGCTTCTAAAACTTCCAGCCCGGGGCGTAAATACAAGTGGTAAGTATTGCCCAAAATAATTTGTGCTTTTACTTCGCTTACTAACTGTTGCTGCGTTACTGCTTTTACGCTACCAACTGTACCAACGGGCATAAAAATCGGTGTACGTATTTCGCCATGATCTGTAGTAATTTTTCCTGTGCGGGCTTTTGTAACCGTATCTGTATGCTCAAGTTGAAATGAAAGTGCTGCCATAAAAAAAACCGTACAGCTTTGAGGCGTACGGGATGCAAATATAATTTGAAAACAATAGCATCAACAGCTTAATGTTGCAATAATAGGCTGCATATAGTACAAGTAATTTTTGTAAGCATTACTTTTGCCGTTATGAACTTTAACCAACTACTAATGCACTGGCATGGCATTATTTTTATAACCCTGTGTGCCGTTACTTTAATCCAGGTTTTTTATTACCTTTTTTTCTTTGTCCGCTTAAATTTTTATAATAAAGTTGCTAGGGCTGTGTTACAACCAAAAGCAGTATCTGTTATTATTTGTGCCAGGGATGAAGCCGCCAACCTTGCCAAAAACCTAATTGGTTCGTTGGTACAACATTACACTGCAACCCACGAAATAATTGTGGTAGATGATAATTCGTTTGATGACAGTAAATATTTGCTGGAAGAATTTCAAAAAACTTATCCGCAATTAAATGTGGTTGAGCTAAAGCAGGAAGCCAAATTAATTAATGGAAAAAAGTATCCATTAAGCATTGGCATACGCACGGCTAAACATGATATTGTTTTACTGACCGACGCCGATTGTGTACCGGCTACGGAGCACTGGATAAACGATATGCTGGCAACTTATGATGACGATACGGAGATTATTTTAGGGTATGGCGCTTATCATAAAAAGAAAGGGATACTGAATAAACTGGTGCGGTGGGAAACCTTTCATACAGCGCTGCAATACTTTACTTACGCATTGGCGGGTATACCGTATATGGGCGTTGGCAGAAATTTAAGTTATAAGAAAACTATTTTTTACAGGCACAATGGTTTTTCGGCCCATAACAATATTCCTAGCGGGGATGATGACCTTTTTATAAATATGGCCGCAACCAAAACTAACACCAAAATAAATATTAATAAAGCAACTTTTACTTTAAGCGAACCAGTAA
>JAYVUJ010000134.1:0-9909 GCA_043788035.1 Ferruginibacter sp.
TATAAATTTTGTTTACAAAGTTAATTTTTAAAATGTAAAACAACTGTTAAGTAGCCTCCCTGCCTTCCAAGGCTACCTTTAGGACACATCTTCGCCAGAAAATAGAAACGGTGATAAAACGGATTAAAACAGATAAAACGGATTTCTTGTTAATCCTTCCTTTGCTTTTTACTAAAAGTACTACTCATTTTAGTAGAATAAATACCTTAACCCGCATTGCAGCTAACCAAACCCAAATTCAGCAATAATGTGGGTTTTAATTTTTTTGATGAGCGGTTTATGTACTACAAATTTAATTTACTTAAAGGGTTTTGATTGTTGTTGTTTGAGGGCATGGTGGATTTTTTTCTGGTCTTCGGTAGGTTCTGTGCATCGCTTAATTTGTATGATTTTGGCGTAACTGATTTGTGCTGTTGTCAGCACTGATTTGTGTGTGGATGCTTTTCTTTTTATTTCTTTCCAATCATCACTGATGCCAGATTGTTTTAGCTGATAACGTATGGTGTTTACCAGCCAATAGACCAATAACCCTACATGCAAATGAGCCATTGTAGCAGCATCATTTTTATGATAAATGGGGCGAAGGCCTACCTTGTTTTCAATATCCTAGAGGTAGGTTCTATCATATGGAAACCATTTATTTTCTTTCATTTGCTAAGCCAAAAAATTCACCCTTTTAAAAATTTCCGGGAAGCATTTACCAATTAATTCTTACTACAACCTTCCTATCTTTTGGGTTGGCTTTAGCCATAATTTCTTTTGAAGATGGCTGCTTATTGGATAAAGGTGCAATCTTCATTTGGGCTTCATTCACGCCTTTGCCGACTAAGTAAATTTCGATAGCATTGGCCCTTTTTAAAGAAAGTATTTTATTTGTGATGGCTGGGCCCGTATTATCAGTATACCCTGCAATGGTTGCTGTAAATGATAGATTGGCTTTTAATGTGGCTGCTGTAAGGCCAAGCGCTTTGGTATATGCTGGCTTAATGGTTGTCTTGCCAGCATCAAACAATATAATATTTTCTGGTAAAGCCGTTTTAGGCATTTTCTTTATTATAGTTTCGGTTAAAGTTTTTTCTGCCGGTATCCTTACTACTGGCTCTGTTACAGGCAAATTTTTTAAAGCAGCATTGTTTTTAGCCAAGTCTACAGGGTCCTTCACGTGTACGGTATCACGGATGTAAACGGTATCTCGTATTATTTTCTGTTGCTGTGCAGGAAAGTAGCCACTATTGTATACTGGGCTATAAGCCAGGTCAGGTGCAGGCAGGTAAGATGCTGCTGCATAAGGCACGCTAATTACTTCATTGCTTCTTGTATACCTTGGTGCAACATAAGCCCGCCTGTTTAACCGATATTGAAGGCTATTGATCTCCGATTGCAGTTGGTTCGATTGCCGCATGGTTCTGGTATATATTTCGTTTTGCTTTTCAGTTTGCCTGTATTGCTTTTGTGCATCTATGTTGTTGTAGGAATTTTGCGGGGTGGCATAGTTTTGTGCTTCGTTCCTAATCACCAAAGTATCGCTATTGTTATAACTTTTTTTTTTGTTTAGCGCCGCTAAATCAATGTACCGGTTTACTGCCGCAATGCTATCCTTGGGCAAGGCCGCGTAGCGCTTCCTATCTTGCCTTAAAGCAATGTAGTACTGTATACTATCTTCATACATTAAATTACTTTGAGTATTACCGTACTGTAAGGCCGCGTTCTTGTTTTCCAATAAAAGTGGATCTTTAAAACTTTTAAGACTACTTTGCCTGGCAGCACTGTCTTTCCGCCTGGTGCTATCCATCTGGTTCCGCAATAATTGTAATTGGTTTATAAGGCTATCAAGTTTTTCACGTTTTTGACTAATATTATCTTTTAATACTTGTTTGGCTGAATCGTTGCTGCGCATAAAGTTTATAGAATCCTGCATCCTTGCAATAGTATCTTGCACCGGACCTGGATAACTGTAGCCTTGTGCAACGCTATCTCTTGTTATACCATTATTAGGAGCGTAATAGTAATTATTGTTGATGATGATTATGCTTTCATCTTTATTGCCATTGTTGTATATGCGTCCTTTAGCATAATCCACCACCAGATTATTGGCAGGTAAATTAGTAGGGTTATCAGTGTGTGCATAGTAAGGAGCGATTGTATCCGCTGGTAATTTATTGCTGCTGCTTGTATTACGCAACCTGTCGAAAAACCGCGTTGCCTTTGTAGGCTTTCCATAAGTATAACCAACCTTTAGGCCTATGTGAAAATCAGCTGCTTTTAGGGTGCGGTTAAAGGCCATGGTGCCAAGGTTGCTGCTGCCGATAAATAAGGGACCAACACGTACAGTAGCACCCAGCATATTTTGCTTATAATCTGTAATGGTGCTTTTATCAACAAATGTATAAGGAATGTAAATTCCAAGATGCCTTGTTTCCCACCTGGGCGTTATGGTGTAATAGCCGTAGCTGTCAAACCGGGTACCGGCGCTTCGTCCAAGCTTTACAGGCCTGTAAGCCATTGCATTTAAATAAAGTCCTTTTACAAAACGCACATCCAGCTGAACGCTTAATGCAGTTGGCAGGTATATATTATATTGCCTTGGGTCGTTAAGGTTTGCGACAACGCGATTTGCCAATGCTGTATCAAATTGACTGATGGTGCTATAGTGTGCATTCCGGATATTCCAGTTAGCTACATTGGCGCTAAACGAATTTACATTAGCCGGCTTATCAAAGGTAAACATGCCTGCATCCAGCAGCGAGGCACCCAACTTAAAAATGTATTTATTAACGTCGCGCCGGTCCGCCAAATAGCTCTTTTCGTCATCGTTCCTTATGTAGTTAAAATGGTTAAGGTTGCCGCGATATTCATAAACCACGCCTGCATCAAACCCAAACGAAGTTGCATCCGGGCGAAAGCTTTTATCGAACAACGTACCAAAATCTGAATTTTTATTATGGTCGTACCTAAAGTTAGATGTGTTGAAATTGATAGAGCTATCGCTATTTACGCTTAGCCTAAAATCTGTGCTGCCGATGTTTAGTGAGGCGATGCCTGCTAAATACTTCGCTGTAAATGCTACCTTCAAAAAATGTTTTTTGCTGCTATACAAAACCCTTCCATAATTAAGCCCGGCTTCTACCCAGCTTAAAGAATTAATGGAAAAATTAGGTACATCGATAGGGCGGTTATTCAACGGGTCGTAATAAAATCCGTTATAAGCAATATTGGCAAGGTCTTGCGAAAGGTTCCTACCCTGTATCATCGACCTTGATTGTACGCTGAAAGACATAGCTGATTTTTCGCTTAATGTGGCCATAAAACTTAAAGGCAGCTGCGTACGGTTATTAATATTGAAAAACACCTTGTCGCCTGCCGGCAGAGCAGTTTGCGATAAATACTTGTTTTTGAAAGTTTGATAATCCTTAAAATTATCCTTATTGAATTTCAGCAGGATATCCCTGTTCAATAGAAAATAATTATTCGAATAGTTGATGTCTGAGCTAAAAAGGTTTACATCAAATTTAAAACGGCTATCTACAATACTTGCAGGCTGCAACAGCACACCTGTAACACCTGCATAATTGCCAGTGCTGATGCCGGAAAAGTCCTGAGCAAAGGAAAAAAAGGAGTATAAAAGAAAGAGAAGCAAGCAAATTGCTTTTTTTTGCATAAAATTATTTTAGATAGTTTCGGTTCCTGATTATGAATACTCTATCATATAATCCATTTTAGTGCCGATCCTTTTTATTAGGTTTATTTTAAATCAGGCTATATATGAACGAGCAACTTCAAATTTTAGATCTTGAATAGCAGGCATTAACTTGTTCAAATAATTCCACAATCAAAGGCAATCTATACATATGTGAACATTTTTACACTCCGGATGCTATCTGCAAGAGCGCCTCAGGCATTATAAGTAACCTGCTAAGAAATGGCTTTTATTTTAATGAGAAAGATGGAAGGATATCTCGCTTAGATGCTTAGACGGCTACTGCTCTGCTATTCACTTCAAGGTTATTTTTTAGATGGTATGTGCATATGTTTATAGGATTATTATCCAATAAAATATTGGTAAAGCAATCGTTTACTTTACCTTAATATAATGCATATATGCAGTTGAAACAGGATTATTTGCATGGCGGAACTTTAAATGGAAATTTAGATTTAACGTTTTTTATCACAGTATGCCCGACTTTATTTTAAAAAATTTTTATATTTTGAACATCTATTGGTAAGGTTTGTTATTGCACAATCATATGCTTTACAAATATGAGTATGAATATGATTGCAGCCAGCGATTTTTTGCCACTTATCAGTGTTATTATACCGACGTTCAATGCTGCAGTTTTTTTACCAAAAGCCATCAACAGCGTGTTGCAGCAAACCTATAGCAATGTTGAAATCATTATTCTTGACGACGGCTCTACTGACAATACGAGGCTGCTTATGCAAGACTTAAAAGCTGTAAAATATTTTTACCAGGAAAATATGGGTCTTTCTTCGGCCCGAAATGCCGGCATCCGTAAAGCTCAAGGAGAATACCTCGTGTTTCTGGATGCAGATGACTGGCTGGAGAAAGATGCTTTAGTACAAAACTTTTCAGTTATTAAAGGTTTGCCCCACATTGCCTTTGTCTCTGGCAATTATTATTTGCTGCGGGCTAAGACTAATCAATTGGAAGCGGTAATGGCGAAGGTTATCGACGATCCATATATCCAATTACTCCGAAGCAATTATATTGGCATGCATGCGGCCGTGCTGTTTCAGCGATGGATATTCCAAACCATCCGTTATGATGAATCCTTAAAAGCTTGTGAAGATTACGATATATACTTAACAATCACAAGAAAGTACCCGGTAATGCATCATCAAAAAATTATAGCTACTTATTATTTTCATCCTTCGGGCTTATCGCACAATTATCAATTAATGATGGATTCTATTACTGCAGTAATTAAAAAGCAGCGCCCTTTCCTAAAAACGGCTGAAGAAAAGGCTGCCTATCACGAAGGGCTGCAACAATGGAAGCAGTATTGTCAACTGATAAATGAAGTATCATAAAGCATGAAAAAATATTCGCTGCCATCCTTTTCTTTGCCCCGTATAAATACTTTGATATACCATCGAATTGATATTTCAATAACAGCGCCATGCAGTATTTGCGTATCTATAAAAAACTTTGAGGAACAGGTGAGATTTTTAAAAAATAATTTTAAAAAAATAAGTTCTGGAGACCTGGCAAAAAAAGGGGTATCCGGTAATATTACTGAAGATACCATCTTTATTACGTTTGATGATGGATATGCTGATAATTATACAAACGCAAAATCTATCATTGAAAAATATAATTGCCCTGCCACTTTTTTTATTTCAACAGCGTTTATCGATTCACCAATGCCCTTTTGGTGGGGTGAGCTTGAAATAATATTGATTCATTCGATAAAACTGCCCGGTAATTTGCTATTAGCAATTAATGGAGAAAACCATTCCTATACTTTTGATAAAAGTAAGCTTGCCGAAAAACAATTGCTGCAACATGCTACCTGGAAATGGCATGATGCCGCTCTTACATACAGGTGTAAAATATTTTTACAAATTTGGGAGCAGCTGCGAGCGTTGCCAAATGACGCTATACAAACGTCTATCGAAGTTTTAAGAAAGTGGGCTAGTCCAAATATTAGCAGCCCACCAATACCTATGAATGGCCATCAGTTGGCTGGCCTGTCAAACAACCCTTTGTTTACTATTGCAATGCATACGCATCCAGACCTTAAAGGAAAAGAAATGAATTTTCAAATGGAGGAAATGCTGGCTTATAAAAAAAGCCTTGCCACAAAATATAGTATCGATAGTAGATGCATGGCCTATCCTTTTAGCAGGTATGATAGCAATACCATCAAAGCGGTTGAAAACCTGCGGATACAAGCATGTTTTACCACTGCGCCTGCTACTATCAATGCTTATTCAGACAAAACAATATTAGGCAGGTACCAGGCATTTAATGATGGCAGCCCCAGCTTGAAAAAATAGCTAAGAATGTAGAAAAAATTATTTGGTGAAGGGTAAATAATATACCCTTCAATTCTAATAATATAAAAGTATAAAAACCAGAATGACCATGACAAATATATCTAGCCCTGAATTACCAATAGTGTCAGTAATAGTGCCTTTTCTTAACGATAGCCAATGGCTGATAGAAGCGCTTGAAAGCGTAATAAGCCAAAGTTATCCTGCATGGGAAGCCATCGTAATTGATGATGGCTCAGAACCTCAGCATAGTAATATTGCTAAAGAATTTTGCCTGCATTATGCCGATAAAATAAAGTACATGGAGCATGAAAACCATATCAACAGGGGCGTAACAATTTCCAGGAATGTGGGTGTGGCCAAATCATCTGGTATTTATCTTGCATTTTTAGATGCAGATGATAAATGGTTTTGTGATAAACTAAAAAATCAGGTTGAATTATTTTTAAAATTTCCCGCAGCACAGATGATATGCGAAGCATCGCAATTTTGGTATAGCTGGAATGATCCTGCAGCAAAAGACGCTATTAAACAGGTTGGGATATCTCCTGATAAATTATATTTACCTAAATCCCTAACTAAGCACTTATATCCTTTGGGAGAAGGCGCACCGCCTTGCCCATCAGGAATTATTATACGTAGGTCTGCATTTGAAAGGTCAGGTGGTTTTGAACCAGCATTCTCTGGGATGTACACGCTTTATGAAGACCAGGCATTTTTAGCTAAAATTTATTTAAATGAAGCTATTTTCATTTCAGGCATAGCAAATAACCTATACCGGAAAAGAGATGGTTCAATGTCTTCAGCCGTTAATGACATATTCATCTATGAAACAGTCAGAAAATTCTTTCTTCACTGGCTGCAATTATACCTGGCTACTGAAAATATCAAAGATGAAGGCATCGATTTTCTCATAGCACAAGCTTATGGGCAGATGGATCAAAATGTTAATCAGGGATAAGCCTGTAATTGCCGCGCCATTTAAGCACAAGCAAAACAATAAGTATTATTAATCCGCATAACAAACCTAATAGCGGAGGAAAAATAATGTTGACACACCAGCCTGTACTATAAGAGCCGAGTACATCGCACAAATTGATAAGGGCCAGGTATGTTGTAAATTGAGATCCCTCTACCTTTTCCCAGCATAGGCCCATTAATATGGGAAAGATTGTTACGCTCAATATTGGGTCAGCCAGGTTCCAAAGAATTAATGCCGTACCAGAATATAGCTTATAATGCCACAAATGGTAAGATGCGTTCAAGGCAATTAAAAAAATGCATACGCCCCACATTGCAAACAATTGTAATTTTTTAGCGCCAATCTTGTCAGAGGCAGCACCCGCAACAATAATAGCTACGAATGTAAGAATGCTTCCCCAGCTACCCTGCAACACAGAAACGTCCTTGTCTGCCCATTGCAATACATTTATCAAATAGTAGGTGTAGGAGCGGATGAATACGCTACAGCAAAAATAAATAATTGCAACAAGCGCAAAATATTTAAGGCTTTTAAAGTTTGTTATTGCTGCAAACACTTTTTTAAAGAGAGTAGCAAGTTTCGGATTAGTGCCCTCTGGCGAGCTTCGTTTTCTTTTAGATTTTGCCCATGGCACAAACACATCATCAGGCTCCAATCTGGTAAAAAAGAAAACTACTGTAAATATTAAAAGAATGATCGACTGTGTTAGAGCGGCACTTCTAAAACCGGCAGCATGAAGTATAGAAGATAACCCTGCAGCTCCAAAAGCAGAGCCTAATAAAAAACCTCCGCGCATAAATCCATTTAGCCTGCCTCTTTCGCCTTTAGGGGCTATTGCAATCGCCATTGCATCTACGCTTGCAACTTCTATAGAAGCAAAAATGCTGTAGATAAAAAATAAAATACTCATCAGGGAAATTTCCTTCAATGGATCCTTGACTATCAATAATCCCAAAGAGGCTACTACTGCTATTAATTGCGAAAGAATCACCCAAAGTTTGCGGTACCCAATAACTGAAAATTGATACCTGTCGATAAGTGGCCCCCATATAAATTGAAAAGTCCAGGGCAATCCAAACACTGCGATAAATGCACCTACTTTTTGAGAAGCCACATGCTGGCCCAATAAATAATTTGCAATAGTAGTAAGGGCAAACCCAGCAGGGATGCCTTGCATTATGTACAAATAAAAAAATGTCAGGTACCTAAATCGAGCGCTTTGTTTTAAGGCAAATATTCTCATTTTTACGTTACGACAGCAGGATTTTATGAATTATATACATCCGTTATTTGTCTTTATAATTTTCTTTACAAAATAGTTATACAAATGTTTAATTAAGAAGCATTATTTAAAAGAATCGCTATGATTATGCATAGGAATTTAAGCATAGTTTATATAGCGATAAATTATTATAAATCCCTATATAAGAAGTAAAATCTATTTTATAAAAAATTTATGTAGCAATTTTTTTTAGTCCACTATATGCCGCAAATAAAATATGTATAGCTTAGTGTAGAAAATCTACAAGTTTTGACCCCTGTCTCCAATCAGATTTGAACGTAAAAATGAATGGGGAATGGGGGTCGGCATTGCCGATATTTCCAAGTAGCTACCCCCATAGCTTTATCAAAACTCTAATTGCAAATTCTACTAGGGTATTATTCTTCTCCTTGCAAAGCACAATACCAATGCTGCTGTTTTCCTGCTGCAGTTTTATCTTTTCATCCAGCACAGTTAAAGACCCCAAACTAACCGCAGAAGATTGGATATAGTATAACCGAGCCTTTCAACTCTTAATCTTTGTGAGAATTGTAAAATGGTGGGAAAAACTAATGCCGAAGAACGCTCCTTAAAAATCATTATTCCCAATTTGGTTCGACAGCAATGAACCAATGGAAGAAGTATCATCAGAATCTGCTTGCCCAAATTGGTTCGGCGGTGTCGAACCAATTGTCAAATGAGGAGAATATGCTTCAGCCAAAATCCTAATCTTTTTAAGGTTACCAGGAGAAAAACCTTTAAAGCCGGGTAGTTCCTTTTGCAGGTCTGCCGAAATTTGGTTAAGTACTTTGGCACCCCATTTTTGAGCCTTTATTTTATCAGAAATCATCTTCCTGTGTTGAAATAAAGCAGTAGTTGCTCCCGGTTTACAATGCTTGCCGCAGCAAAGCGGCTTTGCATAATTTGCTTTTTAATAGACTGGATGAACTCCATATAGTTTTTGTCAATTTTCATATTTGCCATTTTTATTCAAGTATGCGTATAAAAATAAAATGACCTAAAATACTGATTGTTAAGTAACAATGCTTACCAATCGCTTTAGGTCTATTATAAAAAAGTTCGAAAATTGTACAGGGAGTAAGACGAAAAGGGTTTTAAAACAAACCATTGGCCCGTAGACTTAATGTTTACGGTTTTTTTGCTTTTGGGCACCAAAAAATATCAAAAATATCAAATTTCTTTTATTTAATCCAATTAGGCAAGTCGCATTCACTTCGGCTTGAAACCAAATTATTTTTAAAGTTAAAGGAGGATAATTAAAAACATAATTTAAGCCTTTTATTGGGTTTTGGTTAAGGGGTAAGTTACAGCCCGCTGTGAATATAAAAGTGTTTGTATGATAAACCCAACATTTGCAGTAGAGTTATCCTGTAGTACTCAATGGCAGTTTTGTATTTTCAATAAAGGAGAAAAGGCTGTCGTACCGTTGCCTTCGTTTTAGCGGCACAGATATTTTTAGCAGCTTATTTTCTATGCAGGCTCCAACTGCAAAGCAGTTGAACCTTAGTGTGGCAAGTATAGGACTAGGCTACTTTTGCAAGGTTAACAGGCGAAACAAACTCATCAGGTTATAGGTCACCATTGCAAAGCGCATGGCTGTTTCTGTAGCACAAAAATCATTCATATAAAA
>JAYVUJ010000135.1:0-2390 GCA_043788035.1 Ferruginibacter sp.
ATAGGTAGTTATTTACTTAAAAATTGAAATAATAAAAGTTTTTTTATTGAATTACGTATTTTTCTTACAAAATTTATATATAAAAAACTTTTGGGCATCATTACATTTTTTTCTACAATCGTTTACCAATAAGGCTTTCATAAAAAATAAGACCGTTTAACATAATTAAAACTCTTATAAGTTGATTATAAACATTAAAAAACACACCTTATTTTCGTGTTAAGAAACCGAGTATGTGTTTAGTGAAATAGGAGGCAACCGGGAAGAAATAAAATCAATCGTTAGAAAATTAACAGCAATAATTTAGATTAAAAATCAATATAAGATATTTAAGAGTTTCATATGGCAAGCAATCGTTAATGTCCTTTCGTTTCTACGAAGGGACTATTTTTTTTGATAAAGTAAAGTAATGGCTTTTTAAATTACAAATCAAATAATTGTTAATTTTTTTTAATTAAATTTTCTTTTCGCATTATTTAATTTGGAATAACAAAATCTGGTTTACGTATAAAAGTACTGTTGTATTTAAATCGTATGTTGGTTCCAATTTCTACCCTAAAGTTTTTCATACCGGGCAAAGTTTTCGGAAAGTAATATCCCCTTAATTCAATTGTACCAAAAGTTAAGTTTTCATTTCGTGTACGTACCCCTGCACCAAAACCGCTGTAGACAGTGCTTTTGGTAAATGCCTGGTTAGTAGGTGTTAGCATAGACATATCGGCAAAAACAAAAGGTGCAAGCCTAAACCCCCAAAACTTTTGCATATTATAAAATACAGTCTCTCCTCTTATGGTGCTCCTTATATCTGCCGGGGCAAAATAACCTCTAAACATAGGTATGCCAAAATCACTTTGTATGTTTAGAGGTTGGTTGAGTACCGGGTTAAATTGCCTTGTATAACCTGCACTTATAAAATTTCGGTTAAACCAATTTTTATTTATTTTTTTAAGCTTGGTAAAATGATCTATGTTAATTAATATATCAATATCCTCCATTCGATTTTTATACTTGTAGCCTCCACTCCTGAAAGTAACGGTAGTGTAATATCCTTTTGTTGAAAAATGGCTGCGTTTTGCCTCAATGCCATAGTAAGGCCTATCTCTATTTTCTTTCCTCGTCCACCCACCAATAAACGAAGCGCTAAAACCTTCCGGTACATCCTCATTGCGGCCAAAGCCATAAATAAAATTTGCCCTGTAAGCATCTTGCTTAAATATGCTAAAAGCCGCCAGCACGGCTGCTACATTGGCATAATGGAAATCGTAGGACTGTTGGTTCTTAAAGGGTATATCCGAAAAGCGCTGGTGAACGGCACGAAGTGAAATAAACTTCCTAACCCTCGTTTGCATATTTGTATATAATAATCGCTGGCTGCCAAAATTATAACCAAACCAACCATCAACCAAATGATACTGGTATTTAAAATCGCTGTTGTACAAAGAATCGCTGATATAACTGTTCTTTGTTTTATTGATAGATAAATCCAGAGCGCCTATCCAGGGTATATAGGGGGTTACTAAAGGTTTCTCAAAATGGGTATACAAGTAGGATTCTTCATAACGGCCGCTGTTAAATGCACTCCTAAAAGTTTGAAGCCCTACGCTGCCATCAATAAAAGTACCGCCAATATTGCGTTTTAATATCTCTCCTCCATAGCCAAATGCGGGGTTTCGCTCTTTATCGTACAGTCCACTAAAAGATAGTTGGGATCCGCTGCCGCCAACGTTTTCATTGCGTACCTGCATACTTATTTTCGAGGTGTTGTGTACGTCTAAGCTACCACCAATAGGAAAAATATCTTTGGTAATTATAATCACGTCTACAGAATCTTTGGTGCCTGGTATAGTATCAATTATAATCCTGGCATCCTGCATATAAACCTGCTCCCGTAATAAACGCTCATTATCTGCCAGTAAATAGGGGTTTACTCTATCCCCTGTCTTAAAAAGCAAATTATTATGTATTGTTTTAAGGGTAGTTTTTGTATGAAGCCCATTAGCCAGTATTACGCCAAAGCTGTTCCGTACAAGAGTAGTATCGTTAATATTGCGTTCAAAGCCCAGGCGCAGTATTTCAATGTTCCTTATTACCTGGCCGGTATGGGAGATTAATGGATTGACAACTTTAACAGCCTCTTCCTGGTTAGGTGGGTCTGTAGCGATACTTCTGCCCAACTTACCTAACAGACCTTTTTTCTTTGCCAAAAAAAAAGTATCCTTCTTTTCTTTAATTTCTTGCGCTGTAAGCGTTGAAGAAAAAAAAGAAAAAATAAATAATAACAAAACAACAGGCATTGCCAGTTTAAGCATTGGTTTATTTTAAATACGTAGATGATTCCATATCCTATAAAATTGTATAATTAGCTAAAACTAAACCAAATTTTAAAGTAG
>JAYVUJ010000136.1:0-3412 GCA_043788035.1 Ferruginibacter sp.
GCTATATAACAAGTATCACCGGTACTTTCAGGTCCGTTAAATTGAGGAAATTTTATTTCTACATTGAATTTATGATCAGCAGTTTCCTTGATTGGGTAATAATATGCAAGCTCTATTAATTTCCTTTTCCAATCTACTATAGAAATATTTTCATTAAAGGGTTTTGCTGTTTTTATAAAATCCCCTTCCATAAATTCAATGCTAAATTTATTGTTAGGCAATACTTTATAGTTGGCATCGCCTGCCACTAAATTTAATAAAGCACCAATAGTGCTACAGGTAAAAAGGTTGCCTTTTTCCTTTGTTATCAGCACTAATGGTATTTCATCCATATCATTTAATAAAGCGCTGTCTTCTTTACTAGCACTGGTTATTAATTCAAACAGCTTTTTATCTTTAACGTTTTCATAAGTACCTTTCAGCTTTTCAATGGCTTTATCCCGCTCGGGCGCACTATCATATTTACAGGGATGAATGGCATTCTCTTCATCACAGGAAACATAAAAGTTATAAGCACCAGTATTATTATTTATAAAATTATGAAAGGCGTTTTGCGATTGTGTATGGCATATAAATTTGCCAATACCATCCTTGCCCCATGCTGCTTCTTCAGAAAACCTTGCTGTGCTTTCTGCCAGGACTTCCCTTATGTAAATTGTTTGTTTATCGCAGGCCTTATCCGTATCAATAAAATAATTTCCTTTGTAAGATAATAGCATTTGGAAAAAATAGAAATCTTGTGTTGCGCCCAATGGATTATCGTAAAGTTGTACGCTTTGCCAATCTGCCTTGCTTGTTTGCATGTTGTAAAGCATAAAATAAAATTTCCATTTTTTTGAGATGGTACTTGCACAATCTTGTTGGGCAATGGGAGCCAGGCAACCCATTTCAACCATTGGTTTTTTATCTGGGTATAGCGTATATAAATCTTCACTATCCGCTTCCACAATTTTTATAGGATAACTAATTGCAGCAACGGCTAATAATTGTTTTACCCTGGCTTCATCCCCGTTTTGGGCAGCTATCATTTGTGCGGGTACAAATAGTAATGGCTGGTTGGCTGCCTGTAAACTACTTATGTTAGGTAAGGTTTCTATAAGGCTAACTGCTTTGCCAGGGCCGTAATTACTTACATCGCTTGCCTTGCTTAGGGCCCACAAATAATTTTTGGTAAAAGCATTTTCCGCATCAGTTACCGTATTGAAAACAGCAACGCTTTTAAATAGTATATCACCTTTTTTAAACGCACTAATGCTGCGCTGGCAACGTATAATGTATCGGTAAAAAGTTTCATTATTTTTACCGGAAACTTGTTCCGTATTATTGCCAGCCAGGCTAATATCCAATACAGGATAGCCTTCCAGCGCCTGGCTATGCAATGCATCTACCTGCAGTATCGCATCCATTGCAACAACAGTGCTAAAGCCCAGTAGCTTATCTTTATCTACCAGCCTGTAGACATATACTTCTTTGTTATCCAAGCCATCTATATTAAAAGGCATTGTGCCACCGCTTTGCAGGTATTGCTTTATTTGCTGCGATAAAGCGAAAATATTATTTGCCCTTGCCATTTTTGCATCTTCCGTTTCATTAATAATTTCATTGCCAGCATAGGTACAGGTTAAAGTTGCTGCAGCATTGCCCGGTAGTGTAATGGAATACTTTCCATTGATTACTTGTAACCCCGCAGCAGGCAACTGATTGCTAAAGTTTTCCGCTGCTTGCCTTGCATCACTTTCATTTTTAAACTCGGCATCACTTTCAAACAGCAATGCAGCTGCTTGTTCAAAACCCAGTTGGTGCCTGAATTTCCACGTAAGAGCAATTGCCTGTAGCGATAAATAGTAGTAATGCTTTTTAACTGTATCACATACATAGCCACGAAATTCATTTGCCAATTCTTCTGTATCCATCCTGTTAAGGCACTCGGCAACAGACCGCCCATTATCTACGATATAAAATTTGTATTTGCCTCCTTCATTTGCAAGAAGATAAGCATCGGTATTGATCATCAGCACTAACAAACGAGCACAATCTGCCCTGGCCTGTGCTGCATTGCTAAACTCGTTGAGCGATTTAAACTTGAAAGAATTTTCCTGGTCAAGTAATTCGTAATCATATTTATTAGGCTTGCCCAGGATATTGTTTATCTCCACTTTAAATGCATCTATATCCAGGTATTCTTCCTGTTCATTTTCTTCTTCTGGCTTATTTATTTTTTTTCTCAGCCTGTTAGATGGAGTATCTTCCGGAGAAGTAAGCTGCCATTTTAATTTATCGTTAGGCATTTTTATATTTATTGCTGCTTCAGCAAAAGCCTGTTCTTTTGAAGTAAACGACTCAGCAGATACCCTTATAATTATACCTGCGGAATTTTTTAGCTGCAGCCAATATTGATATCGATTTACAAAAATACTTTCAATGCTTACTTCATTATCGAACATTTTTTGCAGGTTGCCCATTACTTGCTCCGCATCATTTTTAAGCAACACTTGCGGGTAGTACGCAAACTTATTTTCGGCGTACTTTACTTGCAGTTGGTACTTTCCATTTGCCGCAGGCACTAGCTGATAATTGCGTGTAATGCCCAACGCTACCACTAGCTGCTGCAAAATTTGTTGCGCTTTTTTTTCGCCCTCGTTTTTGGCAGGCACATTAAATAAATGAAAACCAGCTATCCTTAATTTAATAGCGTAATCATCATCATGCCTGGCTACTTCAAAATTGCATAAGCTATTGCCCCCAGCAGAATCAATACCAGCATATGCCTTAAACCTTTGTTCAAAGCCTGATATATAGCTTTGCCCATTAACCGATTTTTGTGTATAATCAAATGCTTTTGCACGGTTGCTGCTCAATGATGGATATTGTAATAAAAAAGTTTCGGCCTGTTGTATGCCCGCATCTGCCAACTTATTTTTTTCTAAAGATTTATAAGATAGTAATGCAAAATCTGTAAACTGCTCTGCAAAGCGGCTAAGTAAATGATTAAGAAAAAGGGTACGCCTGTTGCGGTATTCAGCATTGCCCTCAGCAATTTGCTGCAAGTATTCCATGTATGTGGTTAGGTTTAATCGTACAGTAAACCCAAACCCATCGCTGGTAAAATAACTGCCATAGCTTTGCGGAAGCGATGCCACCGAAAGCAGCAATTGCGCCGCATTTAACACTTCTTCTTTTGTACAAAAAAATGTTCCTGTAAGCACAACTGCCTCTGTGGAAGAGGATACGTAATAAAAATAGTCATTGTCAGTTGTGGCAATAGGATCAGCAATAACGGCCACACAGTTGCTAAAATCATCCTGTAGCATGCTGGCAATAACCAAATACTCATCCCTGGTTTTACAAGCAAAAATTTGTTGTAATTGCGTAATATCGTTGCTGGTAAAATTGCCCTTTTTCAATAAAGCAT
>JAYVUJ010000137.1:0-19665 GCA_043788035.1 Ferruginibacter sp.
AATATATCAACAGGGATAAAGAAATCATTCCAAATAACATCATTATAAAACCACCCAGTGCAGAACTAAGGCCCGGCCAAAAGGATTCTGACTCCTTGCCTGAATATGATATACTGGATAAAATTTTATATCAATACATAGAGAGAAGGCAAGGCCCTAAAGAAATTAAAGCACAGGGATTTGACGCAGATTTGGTTGACCGGATTTTAAAGATGGTAAACATCAACGAATACAAACGCAACCAGTTTTGCCCCATCATTCGTATTTCACCGAAAGCATTTGGTGTGGGAAGAAGAATGCCAATTGTGGGGAAGTATTTGAGTTAACCCGTTGCAGATTTAAATTAAAAAACCTCGTAGAGGTTATAGATTGGTAGAATAAAAAAGAAATGATAGCAAAGTGCCGTAGGCACGACAGAGCTTTCGAATAATCTATCATGCCTACGGCACTTTATGCTTAATTATTTTAAATTTCTACCAATCTATTGTCCCAAAAGGGACAAATAAAATAATTTCCCAAACAGGGTTGAGTTGATAATTACTTATTTAATAATCTTGCTAATAATTCTTTATTTTCCTGTCTGAGTCTTTTTGTTTGTAAATAAAAAACAATTGCTAAAACGGGGCAAGCAATTATAAACGCAAGAAATAGAATAATAATAATCCATTCACTGCCTCCCGGCATTGAGAGTAAAAAAAATGTGTTGAACATAAGCTTTGGTTTTATTAGGTTAAAATTAAGATGAAATTATTTTACACCTTTTCCACCACCACCGCCGTACCATAAGCCAATACTTCGTTAATACCTGCCATTACTTCATTGGCATCGTACCGCATATTAATGATGGCATTGGCACCACGTTCGTTGGCATGTTGAAGCATTAATTGATAAGCTTCTTCCCTTGTTTTTTCGCAAAGCTCTACATAGATGCTGATTTTGCCGCCAAACAAGGCTTGGAAACCGCCGCCGATATTGCCCAGTAAACTCCGGCTTCTTACAGTGATGCCCCTTACAAGCCCGAGGTGTTTGGTAATACGGTAGCCCTCCAAAGTGTTGGATGTAGTTATTAATTGTTGATCTATCATGGTTAATGTTTTTACTAAAGTTAGATTGATTTTAACAAAGAATTGCGTCCTTCGTAAAAACGGCTAAATTTTTGTTAGGCATAGTTCGTATTTTGTGACCTCACTTTAACCCTCTCCAAAAGAGAGGAACCTGAAGAAATAATCGAAGATCAAAGTAATAATAAACAAAACACAATCTTCTCCATAATAGTTCCCCCTTCAGGGGGCGGAGGGGGTTTAAAATAAAAACCTATGGTTCAAACATCTGAAGACATCCGTTTGCTGAACGAAAAAATTACCAGCGCATCCGGATTTGTTACCCGCATTAATGATGAATTAAGTAAAGTTATCGTTGGGCAGCAATCAATGATTGAAAGACTATTAATTGGCCTGTTAAGCAATGGCCATGTGCTGCTGGAAGGAGTGCCCGGACTTGCAAAAACATTGGCAATTAAATCGCTGGCACAGGCGGTACATGCAAACTTTAGTCGCATTCAATTTACACCCGATCTTTTGCCTGCAGATGTTGTGGGTACTATGATCTATAACCAGTCTAAAAATGAATTTTACGTTCGCAAAGGGCCCATATTTTCTAATTTTATTTTGGCAGATGAAATTAACCGTGCCCCCGCAAAAGTACAAAGCGCTTTGCTGGAAGCTATGCAGGAACGCCAGGTAACTATCGGCGATACTACTTATAAACTGGATGAGCCATTTCTGGTATTGGCTACTCAAAACCCAATTGAGCAAGAAGGTACTTACCCATTGCCAGAAGCACAGGTGGATAGGTTTATGTTGAAAGTAGTAATTGATTATCCCAGCAAAGCAGATGAACAATTGATAATACGCCAAAATACGCAGGGGCTTACCTTTCCGCCTATTAACCCCGTAGCTTCTACCAGTGAAATATTAACCGCAAAATCTTTGGTGAGGCAGGTTTATGTAGATGAAAAAGTGGAAAATTATATTTTAGATATCGTGTTTGCAACAAGGTACCCCGATAAATACAACCTCTCCAAAATAAAGCCGCTGATAAGTTTTGGAGGTTCGCCAAGGGCAAGCATTAATTTAGCTTTAGCTGCAAAAGCTTACGCCTTTTTAAATAAAAGAGGATATGTAATACCCGAAGATGTACGCAGCATTTGTAAAGATGTACTGCGCCATCGTATTGGGCTAACCTATGAAGCTGAAGCAGAAAATGTAAATGCAGAAGATGTAATTAACGAGATATTGAAAACAGTAAACGTTCCATAATAATAATCTTTATCCATCAAAATGTAAAGTATGCATAATCAACGTGCTCTTTTTACTTACAACTAAAATAGAACCTTGTTTAAAAAGGATAAAAATATAAAGAAGGAAGATATAAAAAACAACGTTCCTCCGCAGACACCAGCGAACTTGTTTGGCGCACTTACAACGGAAGAAATTCTGCGGAAGGTAAAGGAACTGGAAATTAAAAGCAAGCGCATTACAACACATTTATTTACCGGCGAATACCATTCCGCTTTTAAAGGAAAAGGGATGCGGTTTAGGGAAGTGCGTGAATATTACGCCGGCGACGACGTCCGCTTTATAGATTGGAACGTAAGCGCCAGGTTCAACCATCCTTTTACAAAAGTTTTTGAAGAAGAAAGGGAGTTGACTGTATACCTATTGGTAGATGTAAGTGCCAGCAACATGTTTGGAACTGTACAAAACCGAAAGAAAGATTTAATTACAGAAATTGGTGCTGTACTCACCTTTAGCGCCATAAACAACAACGATAAAGTAGGCGTTATTTTTTTTAGCGATAAAATAGAAAAATTTATTGTCCCTAAAAAAGGCAGGCAGCATGCCTTATACATTGTACGCCAATTGCTTACTGCGGAACCTGTTGGCAGGGCAACAAAAATGGAAGACGCCATCAAATTTTTTAATAAGGCCAGCGGACAAAAAAGTATTGCTTTTTTAATGAGCGATTTTGTAGATGCAGTATATGAAAACGACTTAAAGGTAATTGGCGGCAGGCATGATGTTATTGGCTTAAAAATTTACGATAAGATGGATATGCAATTGCCTGATGCCGGCTTGCTGCAGATTGAAGATTTAGAAACCGGCAAAAAAAGGTGGATAGACAGCAGCGATAAAATGGTACAATACAATTACCAGCAGCAATTTTTGAAACAAAGCGAGCAAAGCAAAAATTATTTTAGGAAGGCTGGCGCAGACCTGTTGCACATACGTACAGATGATGATTACGTAAAAATTTTACAAAAGTTTTTTATAAAAAGAAGTTAGATTTTTTATTGATAATTTATAGTTGATAATGGATAATACAAAAATGCGGAAACTACTATTGACGGTGATAATGAGCTGTCTCGCATTTTTTTTATCTGTGGCGCAACCAGTAGTTAAAACTTCTGTTGATAAGGACGAGATATTAATTGGGCAGCAATTCAACCTTAAAGTGCAGGCAACTTTTACTGGCGATGATTTTTTTATTAAATGGATAAACGTACCCGATTCGTTACAGCATTTTGAGTTGGTCCAAAAAAGCAAAATTGATTCCACCTTTGCTAACCAGCAATTGAGCGGGCTTTCTCAAACTTTTACTTTTACCAGTTTTGATTCCGGCAAGTGGACGTTACCAACTTTCAGTATTATTTTTAATGGTCTAAAAAATGATAGCGTTACAAATGTATTTACTGATTCTTTGCCGATGACTGTTTCATTTTCAACGGCTGATACAACGCAAGCCTTAAAAGATATTAAAGCCATCAGGCAAGTAGAGGCTGCCAACCCTATCTGGTATTGGATTGGTGGTGCCGTGCTATTGCTGCTATTGGGGTTACTAATTTATTGGTTATTTAAGCGCAATAAAAAAGTTAAAAAAATTGAAACCCTGCCATCAAATGTAGGGCCTTACGAAGAAGCTTTGCAACAGCTGGAAAATCTATCGACTTACAATTTAGCTTTACCAAAAGAAGTGCTTCAATACCACGTTAAGCTGATAGAAATTTTCAGGCGTTATTTATCCCGTAAGGAAAACAGTGATTACCAAAATAAAACAACCGGCGATATATTGATTACCTTAAAGGATAACTACCGCGATAGGGAAGTTATTTCCAAAGCCAGTACAGCACTGCGTTTTAGCGATGCAGTAAAATTTGCAAAGTATATGCCACCAGCAGCAGAAACCATCATTAACAAACAACTAATAAAAGATAGCATCGATATTATTGAATTACCTGCAACAACTAATAAACTATAAATACTTTGCTTTTTAACTACTTAGATAATATACATTTTTCATCCCCACAGTATTTCTTATTGGGCTTGTTGCTGCCGGTGATGATTGTGTGGTATGTAAAGAAAAATACTAGCAGGCAGGCGAGCTTAAAGGTTTCTTCTTCTAAAAGTTTTGCTGGCTTTACCAGTTGGAAAAGCATGTTGCGGCATGTGCCGTTTATATTGCGGTTACTAACTGTTGCTTTTATTATTGCAGCATTGGCAAGGCCGCAAACAAAAACCGATGAGCAACAGGCTGAAGGCGATGGTATTGATATTGTATTGTGCATAGATGTAAGCGGCAGTATGACGGCGCAGGATTTTAGCCCCAACCGTATGGAAGCCGCCAAAAAAGTTGCGCAGGAATTTATTGATAGAAGGTTGACCGACCGAATAGCTATCGTAATATTTTCTGGCGAAAGTTTTACGCAGTGCCCGTTAACTACAGATAGGGCGGTACTTAGGTCTGCCGTTGAAAATATACGCAACGGTTTATTAGAAGATGGCACTGCGATTGGCGACGGGCTTTCTACAAGCGTTGACCGGTTGCGTAGCAGCAAATCTAAAAGCAAAGTGGTTATTTTGTTGACCGATGGAGAAAATAATGGTGGGCTAATTGGCCCGCTGAACGCCAAGGAAATAGCTAAAGCGTTTGGTATTAAAGTATATACAATTGGCGTTGGTACGGATGGCTATGCGCCGTTTCCGGTAAAGACAGCGCTGGGCGTGGTTATGCAGCAACAAAAAGTTACTATTGATGAAAAATTACTGAAAGCGATTGCCGTTGAAACAGGCGGTAAATATTTTAGGGCAACAGATAATGCCAGCCTCAATAATATTTATCAGGAAATTGATGGGCTGGAAAAATCGAAAGTAGAAATATCTACGCTTACACGATATACAGAAAAGTATTTTCCTTTTGTACTGATGGCATTAGGGTTGTTATTGTTGGAATTTATACTGAGGTTTACGTTGCTGAAAAAGTTCCCATAGCTTTATATGCTGATAAATTTAATTTTACATAACTTAAGTTTTTTAAAATATTACCCATCGTATATGCCCCATACATAGTGGTAAAAGATCCCTAAAAAACAAATGTACAAAAGTGCGACGCCTGTGAAGCCCCACATAGCTACTGTATTGGGCGGGCCAACAAAAAAACTTTTGAAACCGAAAAGAGGCCAACAAAAAAGCTGAAACAAAAAACAGTATTCCTTATTATAATTAGTGAAATTTGCAGTAATGAAGGCAACAGTTTATAAAAGTACCGGCAGCTGGTACATTGTGCAAGACGAAAATGGCAAAGTGCTGAATGCCCGTATTTTGGGTAAATTTAAAATTGATGGGCTTACCAGCACCAACCCAATTGCTGTAGGCGATATAGTGAAAATTGTGGCTGAAAATGAGCTGGAAGGTTCTGTAACAATTACAGAAATTGATGACCGCCGCAATTATATTACCCGTACTTCGCCGGCTAATAAACATAAGCACCATATCATTGCATCTAACATTGACCAGTCGTTGTTGTTTGCTACCTTAAAAGACCCCAAGACGTCGCAGGGGTTTATCGACAGGTTCCTTATAACATCGGAAGCATACAGGATACCATCTATTATTGTGTTCAATAAATCTGATTTATACGAAGAAAAGGAGCTGGAAAAATTTGCAGAGGTAAGTGCTATTTACGAGGCTATTGGCTATAAAGTAATGGGCATGAGCATTGATAAAAATATTGGTGTGGCAGAAGTAAAAAATTTGCTGAAAGATAAAACCACATTACTAAGCGGGCACTCTGGCGTTGGGAAGTCTTCGTTTATAAATACAATTTTTCCCGACCTGCAGCTGAAAACGCAGGATGTTAGCGGATGGAGCGGCAAGGGGCTGCACACTACTACATTTGCAGAAATGTTTAACCTGCCTTTTGGGGGCCGCGTTATTGATACGCCAGGCATACGGGAGCTGGGCTTGGTAGATATACCAAAGCAGGAATTATCTCACTACTTTCCAGAAATGCGGGTGCTGATAAACGATTGCCAGTTTAATAATTGCATGCACACAAATGAGCCCGGCTGCGCTGTGAAAGAGGCCGTTGAAGAAGGCACCATCCACATGGACCGTTACATTAGTTATTGTAATATTTTGGATAAAATAGAAGACAAGGCTTACTAATTTAAAATGCCCTTCGCTCTAAAAAATGAGCAATTTCCATTACTGCATTGTTCTCTTGCTGTACATTTTTTATATGCTGGGGAAAAACAGATACACCGTTAAAAACGTTGTAATGTAAAGTTAGCAAATGGTTCTTGTAATGAAAATCCCAGTCTAATGTTTCGCTATCATCTACCTGGTTAAGAAAGCTTACCTGTAGGCCGGTGGTTAAGGTATCTGCAATTTCGTAAAATTTTGACACTCCGCAAGTGTCGTCAATGACCGCTTCTGTGTTGCCGAATTTGGTTTTTAAATGATAAAACATGGAAAGGGGATTTTTGTGGTTTAGTTTTTATTGCCAGAAGACTTTACTTCTAAGCATAATTATTATTAGGATTTTTTTTATGTTTTAATTAAAAACTTTTTCTGCCACCCTTATACTTGAGTTTGCTACTAGCTTTCACAGCTTTGTCGTCATCACCTAACAATTTTTCTGCACCAACATTCCTGCCGTTTGATGGGCAGCCATATTTATCTTTTCCTTTTAAAATAAAACAGCTAGAAGCGCTCAATAAGTAGGATATACAAATAAAAGCAATTAACATTTTTCTCATAATAAATTGCATCAATAGTTTGGTAAAACAGTTCAAAAAACTAAAAAACTCCTAACCCCTAACTTATTTGAACCATCCGCTGTACATCAAATAATTATTTGCTATCCTGTTTATCTCGCCGCTTATTAATTCTTCGCTTATATTTTTAACTTTTTTTGCAGGCACGCCAGCGTAAATACAGCCCGGTTCAATAATGGTATTTTCAAGCACCACAGCGCCAGCAGCAATAATACAATTGCTCCCCACCTGCACATTATCCATCACAATAGACCCCATCCCAATCAGCACATTGTCTGCTATAACGCATCCATGTACAATTGCATTGTGTCCGATGCTAACATTATTTCCAATAATTGCCTTTGTCTTTTCGTACGTACAGTGAATTACAGCGCCATCCTGCACGTTTACTTTGTTGCCCATGCGTATACTGTTAACATCGCCACGGATAACGGCATTGAACCACACGCTGCAATCATCGCCCATAATTACATCGCCCACAATAGTGGCGTTGGGGGCAATAAAACAATTTTGGCCCATTACAGGCAACACGCCTTTTACTGGTAATATTACTGGCATAAAGTGTACACTTGTTTAGGTGAATGATATTAGTTGATCTGATAGTTTATTTTTTCTTAGCGCCTTTGCTCCTTTGCGTTTTTGCATGAAAAAGTTACTTTGTAAATAACCTTTGTGTGAAAATACGAATATCAAACTTCTTTGTCGAAATTTGCAGTGTATGACGCAACGGCAATTATTTTTAAACCACGTAGGGCAAACTTCAGAAGCACCTTTAGCGCTAGAAATTGTAAAAGCAAAGGGTAGCACCATGTGGGATGCGGATGGCAAAGCGTACTTAGATTTAATTGCAGGCATTAGTGTTTGCAATGTTGGGCATTGCCACCCAAAAGTAATAGCTGCTATAAAAAAACAGGTAGATGAATACATGCATGTAATGGTTTATGGCGAATTGGTAGAAGGTCCGCAAGTAGCCTATGCAAAGCGTATAACAGACCTTTTACCAGCTACGCTTGATGCCGTTTTTTACACCGCCAGCGGCAGCGAAGCAACAGAAGGCGCTATGAAGCTAGCCAAAAGATTTACCGGGCGTACGGAAATTATTTCTTTTAAAAATTCGTACCACGGCAGTACGCAAGGTGCGTTAAGTATTATGGGCGATGAGTATTGGCGCAACGCCTTTAGGCCATTATTGCCCGATACCATGCAGCTGGATTATAATTGTTTCGAAGCACTAAAAAGTATAACCGAACGTACCGCTTGTGTAGTTGCAGAAACTATACAGGCGGAAGCCGGCGTGCTGGTACCACAAAATGGCTGGCTAGCAGCCTTGGGTACACGCTGTACACAAACAGGTACTTTATTGGTATTAGATGAAATACAATGTGCCTTTGGCCGTAACGGTACTTTATTTGCTTTTGAACAATTTAATGTAGTGCCCGATGTATTATTACTAGGCAAAGCCTTTGGCGGCGGCATGCCCTTAGGTGCTTTTATAGCTAATAAAAATATTGTAGATAGCTTAACGTACAACCCGGTGCTAGGGCATATCAATACCTTTGGCGGCCACCCTGTAAGCTGCGCTGCTGGCTTAGCTGCGCTAAATGTTTTGTTGCAGGAAGGTTTGATGGATACTGTAAAGGAAAAAGAACAATTATTTTTATCGCTACTAAAACACCCATCTATAAAAGCAGTACGAAGCCGCGGTTTAATGCTTGCTGTAGAATTTGACAGTTTTGCCACCAACAAAAAAGTGATTGACGCATTGATTGAGCAAGGTGTATTTACAGATTGGTTTTTGTTTGCTGCTAATTGTTTACGGATAGTACCGCCGCTTGTTATTACAGAAGAAGAAATTAAAACTGCCTGTAAGGTAATAAAGGAAGTATTAAGTAACCTGTAAAAAGCGGTACCAGGAGGCAGGTATTTTTAACTTTTAAAAAGATAAGGAAACCTTGTGCTTACTAACAATATTTTGTTAGCAAACACAAGGTTTTAAATTAATCAGTCACCTTTAAAATTATTAATTAGTTCCTGTAGCTGCGGAATTTTCGGTAGAATCGTCGCGGTTTTTATAATCTACTTTCCTGTATGCCCATCCAAAAATTAATGGAAATACCCACAATGAAAATACCATCGCACATAATATGCCCCCAATTACAACCCTTGCTAAAGGCCTTGAACTTTCGGAACCTATGCCATGGGAAATTGCGGCGGGGAATAAGCCAATAGCAGCCATCATAGCAGTCATCATTACAGGGCGTATCCTTGAATTAACGCCGAGTTTTATCGAGTTGTATAGTGACCCTTTTTGCCCTTTTATCTTATCTAGATTTTGTTTAAAAACTGTAATTAGCAATACGCCATCCTGAATACAAATACCAAACAATGCAATAAAACCGATGCCTGCAGAAATACTAAAATTTGTACCGGTGATATGCAATGCAAGTATGCCGCCTACAATGGCAAATGGTACATTTAAAAATACAAGGCTTGCATCTTTTAAATTGCCAAACATAATAAAGAGCAATAAAAAAATTAATAATAAACTAATAGGCACAACTTGGGTAAGGCGTTTAGTTGCACGTTGCTGGTTTTCAAAATCGCCCTGCCAAACCATTTTATAACCACGTTTTAATTTTACTGCCTTGTCTATTTTATCCTGCGCTTCGTTTATAGCGCTTCCCATATCCCTGTCTCTTACAGAAAATTTAACTGCCGAATACCGCTCATTCTCATCTCTGAAAACAAGGCAGGGTCCAGTTTGCTGTGTTATAGAAGCAATTTCTTTGATTGGCACCTTAGAACCGCTTTGCGTTGGTACCAGCAGGTTGCCAATATCCTCCGGAGATTTTCTATATTGTTCCGGTAGGCGTATCCTTATGTCAAAAGTCCTGATGCCTTCATATAATGTAGAAGCGGCCTGGCCACCAATAGCCATTGCTATTACTGCATTTGCATCGGCAGTTGCTACGCCATAAAGAGCCATCTTTTGTTGGTTCAGGTTAATATCTAATTCTGGCTGGCCTATATTTTTTATCACGCCAAGGTCTGTTATCCCTTTTACTGTTTTCAATATTTTATAAATATCCTGGGCCTTATTTTCCATATAGTTTAAAGAGTCGCCATAAACTTTTACACAAATGGATCCTTTTACCCCCGATACGGCTTCTTCCACATTGTCCATTATTGGTTGAGAAAAATTGAGGTCGGCCCCTGGAATAACTGAAAGTTTTTGATTCATTTGCTCCACCAATGCTTCCTTTGTCAATTTACTTTTCCATTCTTCCTCGGGGTACAGTATAATTGAAAATTCATTATTATAAAAACCAGCCACATCAGTACCATCATCTGGCCTGCCGGTTTGCGATACTGCATATTTTACTTCGGGAAAGGTTAGTACTATTTGCCGGACTTGCGTACTAACATCTACCGACTTATTGAGGGATACACTGTAAGGCATTTGAACCCTTAACCAAATTGAGCCTTCATTTAATTCTGGTAAAAATTCTGTTCCTAAATATTTATACGAAAACAGCCCAACCATCATTACAATCATCGAGGTTATAACTACAAGCTTTTTATTTTTAAAAGCTAAAATAAAGCCGCCCAACATTACTTTAGTAAGAAAATGTAGAAAGGGGTTGTGTTTTTCGTGAACATTTTTTTTAAGTAAGATACTTATTAGTACAGGCACTAAAGTAAGCGTGGTTATTAGAGCGCCCAATAAAGCAAACCCCAATGTATAAGCCAAAGGCGAAAACATTTTTCCTTCAACTTTTTGAAAAGCGAATATGGGCAGTAGCCCTGTGATGATAATTAATTTTGCAAAGAATATAGCTTTGCCCAATGGTGCGCCACTATTTTTTATTATTTTTAGTTTCGCTAATTTATTAAAACGTTCCATACCTATTTCCACCGCTTTATGATCAAGGATAACAAACATCCCTTCCACCATTACTACGGCCCCGTCTATTATAATACCAAAATCTACGGCACCTAGCGATAGCAGGTTCGCACTCATCCCCATAAGGTGCAGGCATATAAATGCAAATAAAAGCGACATAGGAATAATGATAGAAACTATAAGTGTTGTGCGCCAGTTAAACATAAAAAGCGAAACCAATAATGTAACCAGTAAAATACCTTCTACCAAATTGTGCAATACGGTATGTGTTGCGTAGGTAATTAAGTCTTCCCTATCGTAATAGGGTACAATTTTTACATCAGCAGGCAATACACTTGTATTAAGTTTTTCTATTTTCTCTTTGATAGCCTTTACTACTTCAGAAGCATTTTCGCCCTTTCGCATCAATACAATTGCTTCTACAACATCCTTTTCATCGGTAACAATTCTTTTGCCGGTTGAATCTATCAGTCCGTTAGACCTTGATACAAAACCCAGCCTTGGTACGTTGCTAATTTCTACGGTAGCCACATCATTTACCAGTACCGGCACACCATTAATATTTTCAATAATGATGTTTTTTATTTCGTTGATATCATTTAATAATCCAATGCCCCTAACTACAAAAGCCTGGTCATTTTGGTTAATAACATCTCCACCAATATTTATATTGCTTTTTTGTACCGCGGTGGAAACATCCAATGCCGTAATTCCCAGGTTATTTAATTTTGAAGGGTCAACTTTTATTTCGTAGGTTTTAGTTTTGCCACCAAAAGCTACCACATCACCCACGCCGGGTACGGATCGTAATTGCCTGTCTACCACCCAATCCTGCATAGTTTTCAATTCTCTGGAATCCCTTATCTTACTTTCTAATGTGTAGCGGTAAATTTCGCCAGTAGGGCCAGTAGGTGGTTGTATAGATGGTGTTAAGCCTGCTGGCAGGGTGGCGTTGTTCAATAAACCAAAAACTTGTGCCCGCGCATCTTTGTCTACTATTTTATCCGCAAAAATTAATTTAACATAGCTTAATCCAAAAATACTGGTGCTGCGTAAGCTTATTTTTTGCTGCACCGGGTTAAGGGCAATTTCAATGGGGATGGTAACAAACTTTTCTACTTCTTCTGCACTGCGGCCTGGCCATTGGGTAATAACGCTAATCTCTGTATTGGTTACATCCGGAAAAGCCTCAATGGGCATATCCCTAAAAGTAATAACACCAAATACCACCAACACAACGGAGGCTGCTAAAATGAAATATTTATTTATAAGGGAAAAAGCGATAACCTTTTTTAATGCTTTTATCATAGTTGTATATTTAAAGGTTACTATTAATTATTTAGTTGGCCGTACACCTGTAATGCCTGTAATCCAATCACTTTTTGACCCGCGTTTAAACCTTTGGCTATATAAGTATTTTGGGCAACAGTATTGATAATTTCTACGGGGGTTATAGTTAAGTCTTTTTTACTTTTATATACAATTACAAAATATTGGCTATGGTCAAAAATAAGTGCGGAAGAAGGGATGGTGATGGCTTGCTTTTGTAAATTGTTGGTTATAGTAATACTAGTAAACATTTCTGGCTTAAGGGTATAAGCATCGTTAGGCAACACTATACGTACCTTCATTACTTTATTTAAAGGGTCTAAAACGTTCATCATTTTATCAACTTTACCAGTAAAAACCTTGCCTGAGTAAGATATAGTTTCTACAGAAACATTATCGCCAACATGCACTCTGTCAATATTAGATTCATATACATTAGCCCAAACCCAAACATTTTTCAGGTCGCTAATAGTAAACATCGAATTGCCATTATCTGTACGAAGCGTCATATTGTTATTTACATTTTTTTCTACAATAAAACCACTTATGGGCGCTTTAACAACATAATCGCCTTTTGTGCCACCACCATTAATTTTTAGTACCTGATTGGTCCTTAATAGCGATGCTTTTGCCTGTTGGTACGTCATGGCAGCATTTAGCGAATCGGGCATAGACGCAAGCCCGCTTTTATACATATCTTTTGTTTTTTCTAAATTTATTTGTGCTATCCTAAGGTTGGTTTCGGCGCTTACCAAGTCGTTATTATAGCCCGCTATTTCACTACTTCTTACAATAGCTAGCGCTTGCCCTGCATGTACAAAATCTCCTAACATTACTGTAATGCCAGATACGTTTCCACTTACCATTGGGTATAACTTAGCTACATTGTCATCGTTAAATGCCACTTTGCCGGTAAGTGTTATAGCATCTGTCTGAGGTCCCATTACCACATCAGTAACCTTTACTAAGGGCAATAACGAGTCTGTTAATTCGTAATTTTTCCTTTCTTCTTTTGCTACTGGCTTTTCATTACAGGAAGCAAAAAATACCAGGCAAAAAGTTGCGGCCACAAAAATGGGCGTATATAATTTGTTGAGCATAAAATTTGTTTAATTGAAAAAGTTATTTGCAGTATAAAAATTAAGGTCTTCGAATGCGCTTACCCGGTTAAATTGAATAGCGTTTAGTTGTAAAATATTTTGTTTGTAAGAGTCGTAAAAATCCAGGAATTCTAGTATGCTGATGTTTCTCTTTTGGTAGTTGGCTACAACTTCTTTCATCAGCCTTTCAAAATCATTTGAAAATAACGGGTCTATCCCTTTTAATAATTTATCTTGGCTAATAGCTTTTTGTAATGCTCTAAAAATATTTTCTTCTACCGATGCTTCTACATTTCTTTGAGAAGCGCTGGCTGCGTCGATGCTATGTTTTGCTGCTTTTATATTACCCTGGTTACGGTTAAAAAACGGAAGGTCAATTGAAAAGCCTGCCATTGATAAGTTTTTTACATAGCTGCCTTGCTGGTCGTAACTAACGTTGGCTGTAACATCTGGCACCGCCAATGCTTTTTGGTAATTATAATTTAGCCTGTTGATGCTGGTATTTTGTTTGGCTATCAATAAATCTGTGCGTCGCGAATAAGCGGTATCCAATAAAGTTGCCACTTGATATTTAAGTGGGTTTAAATCATTAACTGCAACGGTATCAATAATAGGATTGATGTAACTAGTAGGCTTTACCTGCACCAACATCCTTAACTCGCTTTCTGTATCATTTATTTGATTGGTCAGGTCGTTGTATTCGCTCTCAAAACTATATAACAAAGCTTTTATGCGGACTACTTCTTTTTCAGCAATATAGCCTTTGCCCCGCTGCTGCTCAAATGCAAGTACAATTTGGTTGAGGGCTTTTATTTCTTCATCATACACCTTGGCTGATTGCTGGAGGTAATAGATGTTAAAAAAGTCTGTCCGTAAAGTGTATTGAAGCGTCCGTATTAAATCAAAAAATTGAAATTCAGTTAGCTGAACATTTGCTTTGGCAAGCAGCACTTGTTTATTTCTTTTGCCAGCTAAAAGTATCATTTGCGAAAAGCTACTTATAACCTCCCCATCGTTAGCTAATGGAAATATTTTTTTTGTTGTGGGGTTATAGATAGTAGTAGAAAAACTAAAGTTAGGATTAGGGTATAGCTTAGCCTGTATAACCAAGGCTTTAGCTATATCAATATTAAATTTTTGCGCCAGCAACAAAAAGTTGCTGCGTAAAAATATGGCTTCAGTACTATCCAACGTTAAATTCAGGCTGTCGGAACCAGGTATAAAATTTGCATTTTTTTGCGCATTGCAAAGTAATGTTGCTACCAGCAAAGTTTGAAGTAGTAACATCTTTCTAAACAGGTACATAGCTTAAAAGATTTTTTTTAAAAAAGAAGAATTTTTTTTCGGCCGAAAATGAACAATTTGCTAATATAGTTGATGTAAAAACAAAGGCGGGTAATCTTAATAACGCATATGTATTATTTCGGTTAATCGCATATAGAAATATTATTGAAAAATTTGATAATGCCTAATAATTTTTGCTTGAAGAAAAGTTTCTAAAAAGGAGGCTTTAACATAACATTGCTTTGGGTGGCAATGTTATAATGGTTATGTACTGGTTATATGGGCTTACTATAAAAGTACAATATTTCCGCTCAGCTAATAGCTGATAAGTTTGAATAAATGGTTTTGAACTAAATGAAAAAAAAGTAAACTCTTGTACCTTTTGAGTGCAGTACATATTATGCTGCTGTTGATTTTTCGTTGCTTCAGGAAATGCATTGGTGTAGCCTAGTACATATTCTACAATAAACTCTACGGCATGGTCTGCTATGTTTACCGAGGGATGCAATTGCGAAAAAAAGCTCTCATCTGCAATACGGCACGAAATGCCCATATTTAGTATTTGCAAAGCAAGTATTAGTAGGGGGAAGTTTATAAAATATTTTTTAAGCTTATTTTTCATAATTTCGAACCGCAAAGTAACTTATATATTACAGACAGCGTTGTTAACCAATTGTAACTTTACTGCTTGTAGTGTTAATAGTTTTATAACATCCTTATTTTTGGATTGTTATTAAAGTAAATGAGTGCAGGTTTTAATTTTAAATGTATCGTTGTTAATTGGGCTAGTTGTATAAATGAGCTTTTTTTATCGATCTTATAATTCTTAACCTTGCCTATTCATCATAATTATGCCCTAATTATTTTGGCTGCTTCAAATAAGATAAACAAAAGTTGCACTTGTTATTTAAAATCCAGCAATAACTATGAACGGACCCTTTACATTCTTTTTGAATAAAAAATACCTGGTTATTTTAGCTTTTACCTTTGCTTTTCTTTATCAAAATTTAATTGCACAAAATAATCTGGGGGCAACCAGCTATAACAGTAGCCGGCTCAAAACGGTTGTTATAACTGAATCTGCGTTAACTACAGTCGGCCTTATAGGACTTAATTATTTATGGTACAAAAAATTTCCAAGAAGCAGGTTCCATTTTTTTAATGATAGCAATGAATGGTTAAATATGGATAAAGCTGGCCATGCAACTACTGCGTATAATGTAAGTTCGGTACAATATAATATGATGCGCTGGAGCGGTGTAGAAAATAAGCAAGCTATATGGATAGGTGGATTAACTGCATTGGGCTTACAAACTATTGTAGAAATATTAGATGGGTTTTCTACTAAATGGGGATTTTCTACATCCGACATGTTAGCAAATATTGCCGGTACTGCTTTATTTATGGGACAACAATTTGCGTTTAACGATCAGCGCGTGCAATTAAAATTTTCTTTTCACAAAACAATATTTGCAAAATATAATCCTGCTGAATTAGGAAATGGCAAATGGCAAAGCTGGTTAAAAGATTATAATGGGCAAACGTATTGGCTAGCTATTAATCCTTCCTCTTTTTTAAAAAGCAATAATACGTTTCCTAAATGGCTAAATGCTTCTTTTGGTTATGGTGCCGAGGGTATGATAGGCGCGGTTAAAAACCCTGTAGAAATTCACGGTATGCCTATACCTTATTATAAACGCTACCGTCAATATTATTTTTCGCTCGATGCAGATTTTAAACATTTTAATAAGTACAACACGTCTCCAAAAGCCTTATTGGCATTGCCTCAAATTTTAAAATTTCCTTTTCCCGCTATTGAATTTACTAAAGATTCAACAGCTAAATTCCATTGGTTTTATTTTTAGGAAATCTAATATAATTTTTGTTTTTATCATTCGTTTATATTTACTTTGTATTTAAAAGTGCTTTTTATGAGTGAATAACAACAACAACCGCTGGCTGATTTGCAACACTAAAAAAAATGATGGAGCGCAGTAGCCGTTTTATAAACCTCAGTGGCTTAAGTGGTGTAGCGGCAGGAACCTGTGCATTAATTGGCGCAGCAGTTGCTTATCCGTATGTGTAGGGCAGAAAGGATATTTTTATAAACGCCGACACCGGTTATCAGTTAGCCATGGCTGGTAGTTACAGGGTAATTGTATACTCATGGTTATTTTGGATTGCGGTTTTTACTTTTAGTGCTGCCGTTATCAGTGCTTTCATCTTTACATACATTAAAAGTAAAAAAAATATTCCTTTATGGGGCGCTACCGCAAAGCGGCTTCTGATAAATGTTGCCATACCGTTAGTAGTAGGCGGATTGTTTTTGGTTAAACTGATACAATCTAATGATATCGGACTTATTGCACCAGCCTCATTAATTTTTTATGGGCTAGCATTGGTAAATGCGAGCAAATATTCAGTGAACGAATTGCGCTACCTGGGTTACGGGCAACTAATATTGGCTATAATTAATTTAAAGTTTGTTGGATATGGGTTTTATTTTTGGGCAATAGGCTTTGGTTTTTTGCATATTGTTTATGGCACCATAATGTGGCTAAAATACGAAAGGCATAGCAACTGGTAAGCTTTTGTAAGTAGCGTTAATAAAATATAAAGCCTAAAGGCAGATAATTTTCAGCAATGATTAATCCGATAGAAAATTTAAATAAGCTTTTCGACAGCCGTATACGCCTGGGCATTATGAGTGCCTTAATGGTAAATGCAGATGTAAGCTTTAATGGGCTAAAAAAATTATTGGATATTACGGATGGCAACCTTGCAAGCCATTTAAAAACACTGGAAGAAAATACTATTATTAAAGTACAGAAAGGTTTTATTGGAAGAAAAACAAATACCACCTATTTAGTTACCAAAGCAGGGGAAAAAGCTTTTAAAGCACATCTGGAAGCGTTGGAAAAAATGATACGGTCTACAAAATAATTTTTTTTGCCCCTCTACTTTGAAATGCAAAGTACTTTTAATTATGATAAATTTAATTAAAACTTTAATTTGCAGATTTACCATTTGGGTACTTGCTGCACTAATCAATGCAACGCTTAGTGCATCCTGCTTACTTTTAAAGCCTGGTGAATTTAGTAATTGGGCAGATAGTTTCGGATTGTCGTTTTTATTTACATTAATTTTCTCTGTGCCTTCTATATTTATTGTTTAGCTTTTATTTTTAATGAACAATAAAAAGGATGCACAAACTTTATTTAGGCTTTTGTACCGCACTGCTTTTGTTACAGCTGCATTTTCTGCTGCTCTTTTCGCTGTTTCATTTTACAGCATATTTCAAAATTATGTTTTTCTTTTAGGGCTTTGCATAATAATGGCTGCGGTTACCTCTATTATGTGCTACCATTCATTTGTTGCAACTATCCATAAACAAAAACTTATAGCCATGCAAAAAACAATCATCAAATTCAGGTCTAATTTGTTAGTGTATTTAACGCATAATATGGCTTTGCCTGTGTTGCGCATTATTCGTAAGCCACAAATATTACCTTATAATAGCCAGCAGCTTCAGCAGTTTCCACAAGGTTCATTAGGAAGAGGCTTACAACAAATGCTGGAAGAAAGGAACTTTAAACTACTGCCACATTATGCAAAGCACGACATAAAGCATTTGTTGCTGCAATACGATACAACAGCTGAAGGTGAAGTTTGCCTTCAATGTCTTACGTTAGGCAACAGGCATTTGTCCTTTCCGGCTATAATTACGGTGCTGTTTGGCTTTTTAGTAATGCCAGAATTTTGGAGCAAGTTTTTAAAAGCTTACACAGGCGGTAAAAAATGTAAAGAGATAGATGGCTGGCCATGGTTTGCTCTTCTTCATGTATCAACACAAACGCTCATCAACAAAATAAATGGACATCAAAAAGTATAGCAGGGTAATTGTCAATTATTGCTATTGCCTGCAACTGATTTTAATACAATCAATCAATAAAATAAAACTTTAACAATGAAACCCGAACAAGTAAAAATATTGTTAACCACCCTCGGCGCTATCTTATTCAACGTTATTTTCTGGCAGCAAAAATTAGGTATCAATATTGTATTTTTTGATGTTTTTATTTTGTCGTCCGTTTTTTATTTGTATCCTGTAGCTTTTAAAAAATCCGCTACTAAGTGGTTACTGGCTGGGCATATCATCACTGTTGCCGCTGTAATAATCCACAATACAATTTTGAGCAAACTGGCATTTAGTACCACGTTGCTTTTAATAATTGTCTTTATCCAATATCAGCATCGCTCTGTATGGTATGCCGCCGGTTCTGCCTTTATAAATTACGTGCTGATGGTACCAACTTTTTTTATTAATATAATACAAATCAAAAAAGGGAAATTAAACTTTTATAGTTTTCGCAAAACCCTCCGTTTTTTAGTGATACCAACTTTGCTAATGCTGGTATTTTTAGTTTTATATACTATTTCTAATTCAATTTTTAACGGTATCATTAACGATATTGGGGTAGCAGTGCAAAAATATTTTTTAAGGTTTTTTGATTGGTTTAGCTGGCTACGTTTCTGGTTTTTATCAGTAGGGCTATTTATTACCGGCGGCTTGTTATTAAAGAGCAATATCCACTACTTCTCTCAAAAAGATATTACCAGGCATGATACACTTGATAGAAAAAAAACCGATTTAATTAAATGGAGAGAAACAAGCTGGTATCAATTACTTGCTCTTGTAATGGGTAAGCTCGCAAATGGTACAATGGCTTTGCGTAACGAAAATAAGACCGGCATTATAAGCCTGATATTATTGAACACACTGTTGCTATGCATTAATTGTATAGATGTTGTGTATGTATGGTTTGGCTTTAACTATAACAATCACATTAATCTTGCTACATACGTACACGAAGGCATAGGGATGCTTATTTTTTCTATAGTGCTGGCAATGGCGCTGGTGCTTTTTTTCTTCA